>JALSTB010000190.1 GCA_026983955.1 Melioribacteraceae bacterium | reverse complement strand
AAAACCCCGAATTTTTGGTCGATCGACAAAATTGCGTTTTTGAGCTGTTTTCTTGCAAAAGTTGCGTTTTTTGCTTATTTTTAGCTGTACTAATCGGACTATATTAGAATTGAGACATAATTTTCTGTAATTAACAAAGGCTGTTTCCAGCGTACTAATCGGACTATATTAGAATTGAGACTAATAATTCGACGTCTTCCTTATTGATTTTACCTCGTACTAATCGGACTATATTAGAATTGAGACGACAAATCAACCAGCTGCATCCTCCCTCCCCTTGATTGTACTAATCGGACTATATTAGAATTGAGACTCACTCGTGGGCGAAACCAGGACCGTAGACTAAGTACTAATCGGACTATATTAGAATTGAGACTGTTTCCGTCGAAGCAAAAATAATCCGTGTAACCGAGTACTAATCGGACTATATTAGAATTGAGACGGTCTGCTTCTTTAAGAATAAAATCTTCGTTTTTCTCTAGTACTAATCGGACTATATTAGAATTGAGACAATACTTACACAAATGAAATAAATGCAACCAATGCCACAGTACTAATCGGACTATATTAGAATTGAGACACCTGGCTATTTTTCTCTAATATGGACAAATCAGTCCCTGTACTAATCGGACTATATTAGAATTGAGACTTTTCTGAAGGTCTGTTAACAATAATAGCCCGTTTGTACTAATCGGACTATATTAGAATTGAGACATATTTCGTCGATATTTTTTGCCCTCTCTCTGAGAGCGTACTAATCGGACTATATTAGAATTGAGACCTCTCTCTCTAAGGGCTTTTCTAATTTGTTTTCTTGTGTACTAATCGGACTATATTAGAATTGAGACCTTAATGCAGTGGGGTTTAAAATAATTTCTTCGTGTTGTACTAATCGGACTATATTAGAATTGAGACGGGGATGAGAAATAAGTATTTCTGCAAGGTCTTTTGGTACTAATCGGACTATATTAGAATTGAGACTTCCACGACTTCCTCCTATTGTTTTAGTTTAAAAAAGTACTAATCGGACTATATTAGAATTGAGACCGGTTAACGGGATGTAATATGTCTCGGCTCGGGAGTTGTACTAATCGGACTATATTTGAATTGAGACTACAATAATCATTAGTGTTATACCCGCTAATGCAAAGTACTAATCGGACTATATTAGAATTGAGACAATTTTTCAAAAAATTTTTTTTCATTGTTGTGCCTCGTACTAATCGGACTATATTAGAATTGAGACGAAATAGAATGTGTTTTGCAAAAATCTATCATTGCAAGTACTAATCGGACTATATTAGAATTGAGACGGTACTTTGAACAATCTTTTTTTCTACTTGCGTTTTCGTACTAATCGGACTATCCGCCTTCGGCGGAGCCTATGGCGGAGCCTCCGGCGGACAGGTATTAGAATTGAGACCTTCTATTTCATTAATTTCTACTGTAAGATTTTATGTTAACCGGACTTATTCACCAAAGGCGGAAGAATTGTGGCGCATCGGGTTGTTTTGGAACAATGCGCCATCCCGACTTGGACATTATTCTGTTGTAGAACCGGGGAGACGGATTGGTACCCGTTTGATTTTGAAAAGCAATTCGTTTGACATATTTTGATTTCAAACACATCACTGGTCACCGGTTTTCGCAACTATTCTTTGAAACCACAGATTTGTCTTCCCCGGGAAATCGGGAATCCGTTTTACATTTAATTTCCCGCATCTTACGGTTTGGGTGTCCGGAATTTCAAAACATTAAATTAAGAATTTATAATATTTAACAATTAGTTTGTGATGTTCTTTTGCAAATTTTTAATAATAAAATTAACTTACAACTCACATTTTTCGTAAAATAAAACCCGAAGGTCAGAACAATGAGCAAAATCAAGAAGATTGTTTTAAACGAAAACGAAATACCGGAAAAATGGTACAACATTCAACCGGATATGCCGAACAAACCGCTTCCGCCGTTACATCCGGCAACAAAACAACCTGTTGGTCCGGACGATTTGGCGCCTTTGTTTCCAATGGAATTAATTAAACAGGAAGTTTCGCAAGAAAGATGGATTGAAATACCGGAAGAAGTCCGGGAAATATATAAAATGTGGCGTCCCACTCCTATGTTCAGAGCTTATAATTTAGAAAAGGCGTTGGACACGCCTGCGAAAATTTATTATAAATACGAAGGTGTAAGCCCCGCCGGTTCGCACAAACCCAACACCGCCGTTGCGCAAGCATATTACAATAAAGCCGAAGGAGTTAAAAAAATCACTACGGAAACCGGAGCCGGCCAATGGGGAAGCGCACTCAGTTTTGCTACCCAGCTTTTCGGAATCGGTCTGGAAGTGTTCATGGTTAAAGTAAGTTACAACCAAAAACCGTACAGAAAATTATTGATGAATACTTGGGGCGCCGATGTTTATGCTTCGCCAACGGATTTAACCGAATCCGGCAGAAAAATTCTTGAAAAAGATCCCGATTCACCCGGTAGCTTGGGAATTGCAATCTCCGAAGCCATTGAACGTGCCGTGAGTGATGAAACAACTAAGTATTCGCTCGGCAGTGTGTTGAATCACGTTCTTATGCACCAAACAATTATTGGTTTGGAAGCAATAAAACAAATGGAAAAAGCAGGCGATTTTCCCGACGTTGTAATTGCGCCGCTTGGCGGCGGCTCGAACTTTGCCGGAATTGCATTCCCGTTTTTGCGTTACAAACTGACCGGAAACAAAGACGTAAGATGCATTGCGGTTGAACCGGCATCGTGCCCCAAATTGACAAAAGGGGAGTTCCGTTACGATTTCGGCGATACGGCAGGATTAACTCCGCTTTTACCGATGTACACTCTCGGTCATAATTTTGTACCCGAGCCGATTCATGCCGGAGGATTGAGATATCACGGTGCAAGTGTTTTGGTCAGCCAATTATTAAAAGACAAGTTGGTTGAAGCTGTTGCCCTTCATCAAATCGAATGCTTTGAAGCCGGTGTGCAATTTGCTAAAACCGAAGGAATTATTCCCGCACCCGAATCAACTCACGGAATTGCCGCCGTTGTTCGGGAAGCTCTCAAAGCAAAAGAAGAAGGCGTATCGAAAACCATTTTGTTTAATTTAAGCGGACACGGTTACTTCGATATGAGCGCTTATCAAGATTATTTCGACGGTAAATTAATTGAGCATGAATTAACGGATGAAGAATTGCATGCCGCTTTGAAAGAGCTCGATACACCCAAAATAGAAGATTGATTTACTGTTTTGCAAATAGTACCGGGAAGTTCGGTCTTCCCGGTAACAATTATATAAACTTTAATGAATAAAATTAAAATATTTCTGGGTTTTGCTCTGCTTGTCCTAATTGCCTCCTGTTCGGTTGAGCATCCTGCAGGTAAATTAATTGCTTTTGTGCCTCCAAGCGGAAAAAAGATTTCACCGGAAGCACGGATTGTTGCCAACAAAATAGAACGGTATTTCGACAGACGCTTTAATATCGGGGTGTTTAACGGCACAGTCCTTTTTGAAGAGAACGGTAATGTGGTTTTCAAAAAAGCATACGGATATGCAAATTTCCGTAAAAAAGATTCTTTGGACGTAAACTCCGCATTTCAGCTTGCATCGGTTACAAAACCGCTTACGGCAACGGCATTGCTTATGCTTGTTCAAGAAGGAAGACTTTCTTTAAAAGATTCCCTCGGAAAATTTATTCCCGGTTTGCCTTATCACGGAATTAAAATTGAACAGCTTCTTGCTCACCGTTCCGGTTTGCCGGAGTACATGTATTTTGCCGACAAATATTGGGAGGATAAACATAAATTTATTCACAATTACGATGTTGTTGAGCTTATGAAAAAGTATAAACCGGTGCGCTACTACAAACCGGGTGTACGATATAATTACTGCAATACGAATTACGCACTCATAGCATTGATTATAGAAAAAGTTACCGGAAAAAATTACGAAACTTTTATGAAGGAAAGGATTTTCGAACCTTTGGGAATGAAACATACGTATGTTTTCAACGGTGAAAATTTTAAAAACAAAGTAAAAGGTTACATCACCCGCCGAAAACTTGCCGGTAACACGTATTTGAACGGGGTAGTTGGAGATAAAGGAATTTATTCCACAGTGGAAGATTTATATTTGTGGAACACCGCTTTTGATAACGGCTTTTTAATAAATAAGGAATTAAAAGAAAAAGCATTCACACCTTACCATAAAGAGTTGAGAATTTATGATAATTACGGATTCGGTTGGCGGATAAATGCTGCCGATTCGACAAATAAAATTGTTTACCATACCGGATGGTGGAAAGGTTTCCGCAGTTATTTCATTAAACAACTCGGGAAGAACCGCACTTTAATAATTCTAACAAACATATCGAAAATCGGAGTATTCGGAACGAAAGAATTACTCTCATTATTTTAACTTTGCCGCCTGCCCTCTGCTGGTATAAAGTTTGATACAGATCACATGATTAAAATAATTTTCGTAACGGTCGATTATACTATATCAAATTTTACAATTAAACCACAGAGGGTTAAAAATGAAAAAAGCATTACTTCTTTTTCTGTTAGTTAGTTTTTCAGTCAAAGCGCAATTCAGCTTTGTTTCGTCAAATCCGGCCGACGGCTCGGTAAACGTAAGCGTAAACGACACATTGAGTTTTACATTCAGCGAACCCATCGATACGATGTCGAGCTTCAACTTTGGAGATCAATATTTCACAAATGTTTATCCCCCGTTTCAGAAATGGTTCAGTCAAGATTTAACCACCGTGTATTTTGCAGTTAATCTCGATTCCGCAAAATATTATTGGTTCCTTTTTCACGGAGTTAAATCGGCTGACGGCGAAAAAATGCAACAACCGGCGTTAGTCCGTTTCACTACCGATAGTGTCTTTTCCGGATACAGTGTAAGCGGTAATGTGTCAATTGAAGACACAAGCGTGGCTCCGGAAAATTCCTTAGTGGCGTTTCTGGGTTCACCTCTTGGCAACGGAGATCCTATGATTTTATTTGCTTCCTACGCCGATTCTAACGGTGATTACACGGTCGAACACATGCCAAACGGTGTTTACTACCCAGTAGCTGTTAAGGATGTAAATGAAAACGGTGAAATTGATCCGAGCGAAGGTGATTTTATTTCTCAGATTGATTCGATATTTGTTGACGGCGCCGATCTCTCGGGTGTTGATTTTGTTCTTGGTGAAATGGAAATGGTAGATTTCAGCAGGGCGAAAGCATTAATTGACAGTTTGAGAAACAATTTCCCGCAAGCGTGGGTACTTTATTTTGTACAAGGTTGGAATTTGGATTCACTTGCAGGCGCATCCGAATGGGAATTTTATTTTCTTAACCTTACAATGTTTCAAGCTTACCGTGTTCACATATCGCCGTTTGGTCATGATGTTGAACAATTGCCCATGGATTTCTTTACTTGGCTAAGGGATTTCAGAGCTTTGGCCGATTCGTTTAATGTTGCCGCTCCACCGGATTCGTTTATTCATAAAGTGGAAAGAAGAGTGGGAAGATTCCTCCGGAACAGGCAACTCCCCGACAGCATCGGATTCGATGTTTCGCTTGCACTGGGCGATCTGTCCCATACCGACTTTTCCGATGTCGTTCCCGAACAAGGAAAATTTTATTGGGGATTGAGATATTCTTTCTATAATAAATACGACACCAGCAACGGTGGAGGAATTCCTTACGCAAAAGGACTGACATCCAAACTTGCGAAAACCGAAAACGAGGAATATAAATTCCTTGCCGACTATAAAACCGGTAACGAGGTTTCCGTCACTTCCGTTAATGATAAGGGAAGTATAATTAAAACATTTGAACTCAAACAAAATTATCCGAATCCGTTTAACCCCACAACCGTAATTAACTACACAATTCCTGAAGCCGGACTCGTTTCACTAAAAGTATATGACGTGCTTGGAAACGAAGTGGCTGATTTGGTGAATCAAAAACAAGCAAGCGGTGAGTACAGGGTTAGTTTTAATGCTTCAAGATTGGCAAGCGGAATTTATTTCTACCGGTTGCAAGCAGGCAAGTATACC
>JALSTB010000189.1 GCA_026983955.1 Melioribacteraceae bacterium | reverse complement strand
CTTAATGTTGGATTGAACTACCTTACGCTCAACCGTTCTTCCCGCACATTATCGGGTGGTGAAGCTCAAAGAATCCGTTTGGCTACTCAAATCGGTTCACAATTGGCCGGTGTTCTTTATGTTTTGGATGAACCGAGCATCGGGCTTCACCAGCACGATAATATTAAATTGATTAATTCACTTAAAAAATTACGCGATTTGGGTAATACGGTAATCGTTGTGGAGCACGATAGGGAAACCATTGAAAATTCAGATTATATTATAGATTTAGGACCGCGAGCCGGGGAGCACGGCGGTGAAATTTGTATTGCCGGCGAAACGCAAAAAATTCTCAAAAAAGTTAACGGCTCGGGTTCGCTTACGGTTAAATATTTACACGGACAAAAGGAGATTGAAATTCCCCGAAAAAGAAGGAAAGGAAACGGCAAATTTATTCAAATTAAGGGTGCAAAAGGGAATAATCTGAAAAATATCGATGTGAAAATTCCACTTGGGGTATTAAATATTGTTACGGGAGTGAGCGGCTCGGGAAAATCGACTCTAATTAACGAAACTCTGGTAAAATTTCTTAAGAGGAAAATTTACCGCTCCAATGTTGTTCCACTTAAATATGAAGAGATCTCCGGAACCGGAAATCTGGATAAAATAATAGAAATCGATCAATCGCCAATCGGTAGAACACCCCGCTCCAATCCGGCAACATATACCGGGTTGTTCACATTTATCCGCGATTTGTATGCACAATTGCCCGAAGCGAAAATCCGGGGTTACAAACCCGGCCGGTTCAGTTTTAACGTGAGCGGCGGCAGATGCGAAGAATGCAAAGGCGACGGTGTAAAGAAAATTGAAATGAATTTTCTACCCAACGTTTACGTTTTGTGTGAAGTATGCCGCGGAAAACGCTACAACCGCGAAACTTTGGAAGTACTGTATAAAACCAAATCAATTTCGGATGTACTGGAGATGACCGTTAAAGAAGCATTGGAGTTCTTCGACGATTTACCAAGAATAAAAAGGAAACTTCAATCCCTTAACGATGTTGGTCTTGGTTATATTAAATTGGGGCAACAGGCAACAACACTTTCCGGTGGAGAAGCTCAAAGGGTAAAATTAGCTGCGGAATTGAGTAAAGTTGGTACCGGCAAAACACTCTACGTTCTCGATGAACCGACCACCGGTTTGCACTTCGAAGATGTAAGAATTCTGCTCTCCGTATTGAACCGGCTCGTTGACAAAGGAAACACGGTAATTATAATTGAGCATAACCTGGATGTAATTAAAGTGGCCGACAATATAATCGATTTAGGACCCGGTGGCGGTGAACACGGCGGTGAAATAGTTGTAACCGGAACCCCCGAGGAAGTGGCTGAACACCCCGCAAGTATTACGGGAAAATATTTGAAAGAAGAATTGAAAAGGAAAATCAAATGAACAACGGAAAAATTTTAATCGTCCCGAAACAGATTATCTCCGCAAATGAAAACCGGGAAATTTATTATGATAAAGCCGTTGAAGTGAAAGACGGGGTAATTTCGGCATTTGTTGATAAAAACAAAATTGACTTTCCCAACTATGACGGTAAAATTTATAATGTACCGGATTTAACGTTAATTCCCGGATTTATTCAAACTCATGTACATCTATGCCAAACATTGTTCCGCGGATTGGCAGACGATTTGGAATTACTCGACTGGTTGCAAAAAAGAATCTTTCCTTACGAAATGGCACACTCGTACGAATCGTTAAAAGTTTCGGCGCAACTGGGAATACATGAATTGCAAACTTCCGGAACAACGACAATTTTGGACATGGGCACAATCAATCATCAGGAAGCGGTGTTCGAAAGTTTAATCGAATCCAAAATGCGCGCGTTCTCCGGTAAATGCATGGTCGATGAAAATGAACTTTTACCGGAATTTAAAGAATCTACCGGAGAGAGTTTGGCATCATCCCGCAAACTGGCGGAACAATTCCATGGAGCTGCCAACGGAAAAATCAAATATGCATTTGCACCTCGCTTTGTACTTTCTTGTAGCGGCAAATTATTGCAAGAAACTTTTAATATGTTGAAAGATTTTCCCGGCGCTTTGTTTCATTCACATACTTCGGAAAACAAAGATGAAGTTGAAGAAGTAAGACGAAGATACAATATGGAAAATGTCGAGTATTTCGATTCGCTAGGAGTTCTAAGTGACAGAACAGTATTGGCTCACGGCATTCACGTTTCGGATAGTGAAAGGGAGACATTGAAAAAAACGGGAACGAGAATTGCACATTGTCCTTCTGCAAATTTGAAATTGGGTTCGGGCATTGCAAACATCCCGAAATATCTTGAAGAAGGTGTTTCCGTTTCGCTCGGTGCCGACGGTCCGCCTTGCAATAACAATTTGAGCATGTTCAAAGAGATGAGATTAGCCGCATTGATTCAAAAACCCATTCACGGCTCCACTTCTATGGATGCTGAAACAGTTTTCCACCTTGCCACCATTGAGGGAGCGAAGGCTTTACACATTGATGATATAACCGGAAGTATAGAACCCGGCAAAAAAGCCGATTTGGTGCTACTCGATTTGAATAAAACAAATCAATCACTTTTGAATGAAGACAAAAATCTTTACTCAAATATTGTTTACTCTGCCGGAAGGGAAAATGTTATTGACGTAATGATTGAAGGCGAGTGGGTCGTCAGAAATTCCGGATCGGTAATATACGATGAGCGTGAATTGGTTGAACGGGGAAGAAAGGAATTGAAAAAATTAATGGAGCGTGCAAAGGTATGAAACCAAACGGCAAAATAAAATTATTGTTCGCTACAAAAAATCAACATAAGGTTTCCGAAGTTAATAAAATTTTTAATAGTAAATACTTTGAAATTTTATCATTGACTGATTTTGCCGGTATACCCGATATTGAAGAGACCGGCAAAACTTTTGAAGAAAACGCATTGATTAAAGCGACCGTTATTTACGATAAATCCGGCATTCCGGTAATTGCAGACGATTCGGGTCTTGCGGTCGAGCAATTAAACGGCGAGCCGGGAGTTTATTCATCTCGTTATGCCGGAGAAGACGCAAGCGACAGTGAGAACAATGCCAAACTGTTGGAAAAATTGTCCGGCATGCCCAAACCGCACAAAGCAAAATTCGTATGTGCGGCCGTTTATTACGACGGTCAGAATAAATTTACCGTTACCGGTGAGTTGCATGGCGAGATAATTGGTCAACAACGTGGAAATAACGGTTTCGGATACGATCCCTTGTTTGTTCCTACCGGATATTCGAAAACCTTGGCGGAATTAAAACCGGAAGAGAAAAATAAAATCAGTCACCGCGCAAAAGCTTTCGGTAAACTGGAGAAAATTTTAATTGCCAAGTTTTTTGATGAGAAAGAATAATTATTTTTCGGCAATTACAACTTGTACAATTCCGAATGTAAGCGAATACTTTGCAACTTTGCCGAAGCCGCACTCTTCCAAAATATTTTTTAATGAAATTTCCTTATCGAACTGTTGTACCGAATCGGGTAAATACGTATAGGCTTCTTTATCTTTAGAAATTAATTTGCCAACAACCGGAAGAATATTTTTGAAATAGAAATTGTAGACGGTACGGAACACAAAATTTTCCGGCATTTGAAACTCTAAAATAGTTGCTTTCCCTCCGGGTTGCAGAACTCGGTAAAACTCTTTCAATCCTTTGCGTATATCGTAAAAATTGCGTACACCGAAAGCAACCGTGATATTCGTAAACGAATTATTTTTAAAAGGCAAATCTTCGGCAACCGATTGCAGTAATCTTCCGTTTATCCAATCTGCTTTTTGAATGAAATGCAGCAGCATATTTTTTGACAGATCGGCTCCGAAAATTTCAGTAACACCTTTTTTTCTTGCCGCTATGGAAAAATCGCCGGTTCCGCATGCAACATCCAGTAGAACCGAGCCGGAATTTATTCCGGTTAATTTAAGTGCTTTATGACGCCAATAAAAATCGACACCGAAACTTAATAGATGATTAAGAAAATCATAGCGTTGCGAAATACTGTCGAAAATATTTTTAACTTTATCTTTTTTATTCATTTTATTTGAAATTAAATTCTTTTTCGCCCCTTGTTTTCTGCCACCAGTTATATAAATAATAGCCGCTCCAAACGGTAAACCACATAAAAACCGCTCCGCCGATCAAATCGATAACATAGTGGTAACGCAAATAAACCGTGGCAATTATCAAAAGTGTTCCGGTGACCCAGAAAAAATATTTTAGTTTAACGTTGAATTTATATGCCAGATACATAACAATTAAAGTCATTTGAGTGTGACCGCTCGGAAAAACATCACGTTGAACGACCTCGGCAGGATTTAAAGTGCCGGAGGGAATCGATTCCCCGGAGTTGATAACTTCTCGCAAAAAATTTGTAAGAAACAAACCGGGAAGCTCTTTGTTAGTTAAACTGAAATCGTGCAAGGTGAAGCGGGGACCGATTGCAGGCACAAGAATATATCCGATATAAGAAAGAAAAAAACCGTACAAAACCAAAAATGTAGCATAATAAAATTCATCGGTTTTTTTATTCAAAAGTAGCTCAATGCCCAGAATTATAGGAAGAAAGAAAAAAGTACTGTACGCAATTTGGAGAATTTCGGTAAGGACAGGATTGGCAAACTGATGCAAAAACACGGTCGGATCTGTGCCGAAGATGAAACGGTCGATTTTTATTAAAATTTGATCATAATCAACCATTCTAATAGGTTTAATCATTAAATATAACTCTTTAAAAGAAAAAAGTATTAACGGAGCTATGTACCATCTGTGTATATGAAGCCAAATTCCCTTATGGTTTTTATCATCCAAATACGCAATGCTGAAGACAAAGACGAACAAAAGCAAATTTGCTGCAATCAAGTAACCGGCGTAGGGCACCCTGCCGAAATAAATTATGTTCAAAACCGTGAGCATCGAATAAAACACGATTACAATAAAATCGATTGGACTTAAAAGTAAAAAGAAGGTTTTGCTTTTTTTCATACTGGTGAATACAGAATTGTTATTAGCGTGAAGTAAATAAGTAAGCCGATAATATCGTTGGAAGTTGCCACAAACGGTCCGGTGGCAATAACCGGGTCGGCACCTAATTTTTTTAATACTATTGGAACTACGGCGCCAATCATGGTTGCGTTTACCATAATAACAAACAGCGACAGTGAAAGTATAAAGGCAAAGTTAAGGCTGACGTCGAACAAATAATATGTTAAACCGAGCAAAACGATAGCGGAGATAATGCCGTTTAATAATGCAACGCGGAATTCTTTCCATAAACGTGTTAAACTTTCCTTCACCCAAAGTGAACCGCTGCCCATTGCCTGCACCATAACGATTGCGGCTTGATTGCCTGCGCTGCCACCCATCGCCATAACGATAGGGATGAAAAAACTTGCAACGATTATTTCTTGAATGGAAGCCTGGAATGATGAGAGCACAACTGCGCTAATCATTTCTCCGAAAAGGGAAACGAAAAGCCAAGGCAGACGGTTACGGGAAATACGGAAGGTTGAGTAACTTAATTCTTCTTCTTCCGTCAAACCGGCCATTTTTTGAATATCTTCGGAAGCTTCTTCCTGTATAACATCCACGATGTCGTCAAAAGTAATACGTCCAAGCATTTTTCTGTTTTCGTCAACAACTGGAATGGCCACGAGATCATATTTTTCCATTATTGCCGCCACTTCTTCTTGATCCACATCCGGCGTAACGTAAATCAAATCTTTTTCCATTATAGATTTCACACGTTTGTGGAGCGGGTGAATCAGTAATGATTTTAATTGAACAATGCCAACCAACTGACCTTCATCGTTCAAAACGTAGATGTGGTAAATTTGATCGAATTCGTCGGCATGTTTTCGGACTTCTTTAATTGCATCTTTCACGGTAGCGCTTTCGTGGACAAACACGAAATCGCTTGTCATTATTCCGCCGGCGGAATCTTCGGGGTATTTGAGAAGTTCCTTTACATCTTCCGAATCTTCCCGGTCAATGTTTTCAAGAACATGCTCGGCAACTTGTTCCGGCAATTCGCTGACAATATCGGTTGCATCGTCGGTTTCAAGTTCGTCAACAATATCGGTAATTTTTTGTTTGTCGATGTTTTTTAAAATCCGCTCACGCAGGTGTTCGTCAAGTTCGGTTAAAACTTCACCGGCGGTTTCGGTATCCAGAATTGAAAATGCAGTTTCGGCATCCTCGGGTTTCAAATGATTTAATATTTCCGCTATATCGGCCGGATGTAAATCCGCGAAAATATTAAGCAAACTCTTGTCGGCTTTAGCATCAAGCAAATAGCTTATATTTTCAAGCAGTTCGTTATCCACTTGAATTACAGATTTAATGCTTATATTTTCTTTATTTTCCTGCATTTATTTCTTTCTGTAAAAATTTAGCCAGTTGAATAAATTCTTCCAAACCCAGTTGCTCCGCACGTTTTGTCAAATCGATTCCGGCACCGGAATAATTATAAACTCTAAATATACTATTACTTAACGAATTTTTTAAAGTTTTTCTTCTGTTACCGAATGCAGCTTTAACAACCTGGATAAAAACGGTATCGTCAATGCTCGTTTCCGTTTCCTTGTTAAAATACAAATGAACGACTGCGGATTCTATTTTAGGTTTTGGGAAAAATACATTTGGTGAAACCCTGAAGCAAATTTCCGTTGTGCAATAATAATTGAGCAGTACGCTTAAAATGCCGTAGTCTTTGGTCCCTTTTTTGCCGGTGAATCTTTTTGCAATCTCGTAGGGAACCATCAATACCGCATCCGTGATGAATTTTCTGTATTCAATCAATTTGAAAACAATCGGTGATGCAATGTTGAACGGAATATTTCCTATAATTCTCAAAGGGTTATCACATTTACGAAACAGTTGATCGTAATCGAATTTTAATATGTCGGCTTCATAAACGGAAAGCGAAGGAAATTTATTCCGTAAATCGTCAATTATTCTTTTGTCGATTTCAATTGCGAAAGTTTTATCGACGCGGTTTAATAATTCTTCCGTAATTGCACCTTTGCCCGGTCCCAATTCCAATACACAATCTTTCTGCGAGGGATTAAGTTCATCTACAATTTTCCGGATAATGTTTTTATCCGTCAAATAATTTTGCCCGAACCTTTTTAACGGTTTGATGTTTTTCACTTTTCAAAAAATAATAATGTTATTGAACGTAAAATCAATTAAATTTGAGAAACAGTAATTTCGCTTACCAAAATAACATTTTTAGAGGAGTTAAACTTGGCAAAAGATTTTATAATTACGGTCGATTTGGGAGGGACCAAAATTCTTTCCGCCTTATTAGACAAAAAAAACAATATTGTAACAAGGGTGAAAGTTGCCACAAACATCGAACAAGGTGCCGACGGATTGGTAAAAGACATAGTTGCTTCCGTTAAAGAATTGTTGAAAAAAGAAAATTTGAAAGAAGACGACTTGGAAGCCGTATCCGTTGGTGTTCCGGGAACCGTCAATCCCAAAACCGGCGTCATCGGCATTGCTCCCAATTTAAATATTAAAAATTATAATATTAAAAAGAGTATAATGAAAAAAATTTCGGTTCCGGTGCTGCTTGAAAACGATGTGAATTTGGCCGGTCTCGGTATCAAAAGTTTCGAATTCAAAGACAAAGTTAAAAATATGCTGGTTGTGTTTGTCGGTACCGGTATTGGCGGTGCATTGTTTTTCGATGGTAAAGTTTACCGGGGTTCTTCGTTTTATGCTGGTGAAATCGGGCATATGCTTGTTTGTAAAGACGGCTCATTGGCTAAAGATAAAGGAACTGAATTTGAAAAACTGGCAAGCCGTACCGCCGTGGTGAACGGAATTACTGAGCAAATTAAAAACAAAAAGAAAAGTGTGCTTGCCGAATATGTGGAGAAAAAAAAGAAAATAAAAAGTAAAGCAATTGCAAAGGCAATAGCCAAAAAAGATAAAGTGGCAATTGAAGAAGTGGGTATAGCTTGTAAAATAATCGGCAGTGTATTGGGTAGCATCACCACTTTATTAAATTTGGATACCATTGTTCTTGGCGGTGGATTGATAGAAGCCAATCACGGCTTTATGCTTCCGAAGATCCGTGCACAGTTTCGTAAAACCGTAATGAAAGATGTAGGGAAGAAAACCAAGATTGTTGTTACCAAGTTGGGTGACGACGCTCCGCTTTACGGCGGCGCAGCTCTTGCAAAAGAGTTTGGTGGAAAATAGTTAAGAAAATTGTTTTTCGATTTCTTCCAGCTTTTCGTTGAGTTCCGCCCATTCTTCCAAAATTTTATCGAGTTTCATTTTTGCGGTTTTATATTCTTTAGTTTTTTCTTTTGACAGAAGGGGATTGGAATAAATTTTACCATCGGTTAATTCTTTTTCCAAAATTTTTATTTTATCTTCCAGATTTGATATTTCAAGTTCACATTTTTTAATATTTTTTATTATGTCTTTGGTTGCTCTGAATTTTTTCTGCCGGAGTTCGGCTTCAATTCTTTTTTGTTCTTTTCTGTTATTGGCTTTTGCTTTATTAACGGGCTTTTCTTCAAACTCCCCGGTTTCACCGGAATGCTTTTTAGCAAGGTAATATTCAATACCACCGTAATAATATTTCACTTTACCGTTTTGAAATTCAATAACTTTATCGACAATGTCTTTTAAAAAATCGATATCGTGCGACGCAATTAATAAAGCCCCTTTGTAATTTTTAAGAGCTTTTTGCAGTATTTCTTTCGATTTATAATCCAAATGGTTAGTCGGTTCATCCAAAACGACGACATTTGCCTTTTGTAATAAAATGGAAGCCAACGCAACCCTGCTTTTTTCGCCGCCGGATAAAATTTTAATTTTCTTTTTCACATCATCGCCGTGGAAAAGAAAAGCACCAAGGACATTCCGGAGCTGTCCCTCCGTTAAATCGGAAGGTATTTTGGAGAGGGTTGAGAGAATATCGTCTTCCAAATCGAATGTTTCCGCAACTTCCTGCGCATAATAGGAAATTTCGGTATTCTGTCCGTAAAGCACTTTCCCTTGTAAGGGGGCAAGAATTCCCGAAACGGTTTTCAGCAACGTGCTTTTGCCGGCGCCGTTTCTTCCTACCAATGCAATTTTCTCTCCGCGTTCTATTTGCAAATTCAAATTGCGGAAAACTATTTTCTCACCATAACCAGCGGTTACGTTTTCGAGCTTAACCGGAATTACGGAACTTCTCGGCGGATCGGGAAAGTTAATTGTGATGCTCTTTTCATTTTCCGGAATTTCAATCTTTTCAAGTTTTTCCAGTTGTTTAATCCTGCTTTGTACTTGACTGGCTTTCGAAGCTTTGTAGCGGAACCGTTCGATGAACCGTTCGGTTTCTTTGATTTTCTTCTGTTGATTTTTGAAAGCCGCAACGGCTTGTTCTTCGGCAATTTTTTTTGCTTTGATGTATTTCTCGTAGTTACCGTTGTAAAAAGTTATCCTCTTGTTGGCTATTTCCAATGTTTTATCGGTAACATTGTTGATGAAAAATTTATCGTGGGAAATCAGAAGAATTGCTCCTTTATAATTTTGAAGGAAATTCGTAAGCCACCAAAGGCTGTCAATATCCAAATGATTTGTCGGTTCGTCCAGCAGTAAAATGTCGTTATCGTTCAACAGGATTTTTGCCAACTCAATCCGCATCTGCCAGCCGCCGGAAAATTCCTTTACGTTTTTATTAAAATCATCTTTATTAAAACCTAAACCGGTTAATACTTTTTCAATCCTCGATTCCAATTCGTAAAATCCGGTTTCTTCTTTCCGGTGGATTATTTTCCCCAATTGCTCTAGCAATTTTGTTTTTTCGGCTTCGCTTATATCCGTCTTTTCCAAAAGTGAGTTAATACCGGTTTCTTGTTCTTCAAGCCGGACAAATTCTTTAAATGAAGATTTAACTTCATCGAATAAGCTCAATCCGTTAAGTTTAACAAATTCTTGTGGAAGATAACCGAAAGTAAAATTTTTGGGGAGTAAAATTTTGCCGGTGGTGGGTTGTTCTTCACCCTTAATGATTTTTAAGAAAGTCGATTTACCGGTTCCATTTAAACCGACGAGCGCAATTTTATCATTCCGGTTAATTCTCAGATTTACATTTTCGAACAGAATCTTGTCGCCGAAATCAACTGAAAGGTTTTGTATATCGATCATAATTCAGAATGATTTACTATTATTTTCTTATGACGGCTATTTTTGTTTTTCCAACCAAATTCGCTTCTTCATCGTAGGCAACAACTATATAAATTCCGGAAGAAACCGGATTGCCGTTGCTGTCTCTGCCGTCCCAAAATGTTAAACGTCCTCCGAATGTAGGAAATTTTGTAATCAAATTACCATCAATAGATAAAATTTTAATAAACGAATCTTGAACTAAGCCGTCAATCATAACTGTTTCGTTTCCGTTATTGCCGAGTACAAACGGATTCGGATAAGCTGTTAGTCCGGAGAAATCTTCATTCGGTCTTATACCGAAGGTTGTTAAAGATGCCAAACCGAATTCCGTACCGAAATAAACGATTCCCCGTTTTGAATCGACTGCAATACTCTTCACCGTATTGCTCGGCAACGGACTGTTAGAAATATCATAATGTTCAAATAATCTGCTCCCGTCCGCACTCATGTAGAAAACCCCTTGTGTTGTTCCAATCCATTTATTGTTTAAGGGATCGACGGCAATCGATAAAATAGCTTGTTCCCTTATACCGAAAAACAAATCGCTTCTCAACGAGTTTATGTTTTGCGGATCGGGTATTACATTGATGCCGAGTTGGGTTCCTATTATAATTTCACCTCTTTTGTCGATTGCAATGGCGTTAATATCGTCGCTGCGAAGACCGTCTTTCAATGTGACTTTTCCCCAAATATCGTCGGTTAAGTCGGAAGGTGTACCGTTTTCGTTAAAATAATAAAGTCCCTTTTCCGCGCCGCCCGTAATAATAAACCATTTGGTATCGTATTGGTCGATTAACAATCCTTCGGCAAAAGCGATTGAAGGAAAGAGCGGATGACCGAACTTGTAATGATACCACTGACCGCCGGTTGAATGCAAGCTAATCACATTTTGATCCGCCGACCAAAAATTAAGAATCCAAGTATTGCCTTTCGAATCTTTTTGCACGTCGTAAATTACTACAAAGCCGGTGTTGTCGGGAATTCCGATTAAACCTGTGCCGGTTGTATCGTAAGTAGTGAATTTGCCGTTTTTGTATTCGGTGAATCCAAAACCCCAGCTGGAAAAGAAAAGCGTGTTATCGGGAGCCACACTTACGTTGTGATAATCGTTGGTGCGAAATTCCGGTACGTTTGTTTTATCGAATACCGACCATGTTTTACCGTCGAATTTTAGTATGCCTTTCCCTTTGTTATCTCTTCCCGTTGCAACCCAGAGAACCCCTTGATTATCGGTAGCGATATTTAAGAATGTGTTGGTTACGGGTCCGTCCGGCGTTATCAATAAAGTGTCGGATGCCGAAACCCTTAAAATTCCTCGTGTGGTGGAAATTATCAAATCATCCGATAAGAAGTCCAGACTTTCGAAAAAACGTCCGCCCGCTTCACGGTAAATCACTTCATCGTAACCGTTTTTTCTAACGTGGATTGTGTTTAACAATACCGAATATAAAGTGTCGTTTTTTATCTTCATATCATATACTGCAAATCCGGGATAAATGTATCCGGTAAAAACAGTATCGGCTTTTTTATAAATACCCTCCGGTGTGGCTGCAAGCAAATTGTTATCGAAAATAATCATGGAGTTTATTTTCAAGTTTGTTCCGTTATCCGAAAACAAAGGTGTTACACGCCAGTTACCGGGTGCCGCTAAATTTGAAAAAGGATTTATCGATTCAACCACTCCTTCACTTGTTCCCAAATAGATTCTGTCTTTCAAATAAATAGAGTAAACTTGAATTTCCGCGGGAAGGTCTCCGAATTTAATGATGGTTTCAAGGAAGATGAATGAATTTGCATCAATCAAGGAAAGTCCGAAATCCGTTGCTACAAAAACAGTGTCGTTGCGTATAACAATATCGTTTATTTGCTTTTTACTTTTTTCGCTTTTGTAAATTTCCAGTATTTTTATAATGTTACCCGTTGAAGGGTCGTAAACATTAATGTAACCGGGCGCCGTGCCTATCCAAATTTTACCGGAATTATCTTTGGCAATAGCAGTAACCGAATGACTGCTTAAACCTTCCGACTTTGTAAATGTAAGAAATGAATTTGTATTGAAGCCGTAGTTGTAAATTCCACCGCCGGTTGCCGCCCAAATTCCATCTTCAGTAAGAACCGTTTCTTTAACATCCAACATATTCGTATGGTTTTTCCATATTCCCGGAGTTTGAGCAATAGTTAAATAATTGATGATTAAAAATATTACATTTACACGGAGAAAATGCATTGAGTTTTCCTGAAGTTTATTGATTATATTTAACAAAAGTTACCGAAATATAACGGTTTTGAATGAATTATATTTGTGTAATTTTAATTACACTCCACTTGAATGCAAAATTGTAAATCAAACGGTAAACATATTTTTTCTGCCTGCAGCGGCTGTTATTTCCCGTAATTTGACTTCACCGATGAAATACTTGCCGAATCTCGATATTTCCGTTTGGTTACGTCCGTGAAAATCGGAACCGCCGGATTGTAGAAGATTGAATTTTCTGGCAATGTTGGAAAATTTATTTATGTCTTGTTTTTTGTGTAAAGGATGAATTACTTCCATTCCGTCGATGCCAAGTGAGATGATTTTATTAATAACACCGGCATCCAAAACGTACGGGTGGGCTAAAAATACCAAACCGCCGGCATTGTGAATCAATTCCAACACGTGTTCGACCGGGACTTGAATTTTTTGCTCGTTCGCCGGTCCGTTATCGTTAATGTATTTATTAAAAGCATCGTAAAAATTTTTAACCAGTCCCTTGTTTACCAAAGCCGTTGCAATATGCGGGCGGCAAATAGGCGAATTGCCCGAAACTTTTTCCACATCGGAGAGTGAAATGTCCAAATTCAAATCTTGTAACTTTTTGATTATTTCTACGGCGCGTATTTTTCTGTCAACTTTAATTTGTCCGAAAAAAGTTTTCAAAGGTTTGTTGTTCAAATCAAAACAATAAGCCAGTAAATGTACTTCGGTACCTCCGGAGGTTGCACTTATTTCCACACCGTTAATTATTTTAATATTAAATTTGTTTTTGATTTTTTCAATTTGTCCGTAAGCGGCTATTGTGTCGTGGTCCGTTATGCTTATCAGATTCAATCCCGAGGATTCCGCTTTTGCCAGTACTTCTTCCGGAGTCCATAAACCGTCCGAAAATACGGTATGTATATGTAAATCGGCGCGCATGAATTTTATGATTTAAATAATTAAAAAAAACAAGAAATTGTAATTTAAGGCAATTATAGGTAATTTTTCATATAAAATTCAGACAAATTAATCAAAAAAAGGAGAATAAAATGGCAATAAAAATCGGAATTAACGGCTTCGGGCGCATTGGTCGTTTGGTTTTCAGAAGATGCAAAGAGTTGGGTGGATTTGATTTTGTAGGCATTAACGACCTGACCGATGCAAAAACTTTGGGTCACCTTTTAAAATACGATTCTGTACACGGAAAATATAAAGGTGAAGTAACCGTTGAAGGTGACACGCTAATTGTTGACGGTGACCGTATAAAAGTAACCGCCGAAAGGGATCCGGCAAAATTGAATTGGGGCGAATTGGGCGCTGATATAGTAATAGAATCGACCGGTGTGTTCAGAACCAAAGAGGCTTGTATGAAACACATTGAAGCCGGTGCCAAAAAGGTGGTGCTTACAGTTCCACCCAAAAGCGATGTTGATGCAATAGTTGTGTTAGGTGTAAACGATGAAATTCTTACCGGAAACGAGCAAATTATTTCCAATGCTTCATGTACAACAAACTGCCTGGCGCCGATGGTAAAAGTATTGAACGATACATTCGGTTTGGACAGGGGTTTTATGACTACAGTCCATTCATACACAAACGACCAAAGATTATTGGATTTACCGCATAAAGATTTAAGAAGAGCAAGGTCGGCTGCAGTTTCAATTATTCCTACAACAACGGGTGCGGCAAAAACCGTTGGCAAAGTATTAACCGAACTTTCCGGTAAGTTGGACGGAATGGCAATAAGGGTACCGACTCCCGACGGCTCGATTACCGATTTGGTGGCTACTCTGAATAAAGAAGTTACCGCCGAAGAAGTAAATGCTGCGATGAAAGCCGCTGCAGAAGGACCGCTGAAAGGAATTATGGAATACTCCGAAGAACCTTTGGTCTCGGCGGATATTGTCGGCAATCCCCATTCCGTAATTTTCGATTCGCTTTCTACCATGGCTAACGGCAACTTGGTTAAGGTCGTCGGTTGGTACGATAACGAATGGGGATATTCATGCAGAGTTGTTGACTTGGTTAACAAAATCGCTTAATGTTGAAATCTTGGTTTTTACAAAGGCGCAGTTTTCTGCGTCTTTTTTTTAATTTTTAAAGCATTCTCAATTACCGGAGGGAAAAGTGAGAAAATTATTTATTGATGATTTGAATCTTAAAGGTAAACGGGTTTTGGTTCGCGTGGACTTTAACGTTCCACTCGACGAAAATCTCAACATTACCGACGATATAAGAATTGTAAGTGCTTTGCCAACTATTAAAAAGATAATTCACGACGGTGGAAAAGCAATATTGATGAGTCATTTGGGCAGACCCAAAGGTGAAAGAATTGAGAAATTCAGTTTAAAACCGGTTGCATTGCGGCTTAGCGAACTTCTTAACCAAGAAGTTAAATTTGCACCCGATTGTATTGGTGAAGAAGTGAAGAAAATTGTAAATGAAATGAAAGAAGGCGATGTTGTTTTATTGGAAAATTTGAGATTTCACAGCGGGGAAACCAAAAACGATCCGGAATTTGCCAAGCAACTTGCGGAACTTGGCGAAGTTTACATTAACGATGCATTCGGTACCGCCCACCGCGCGCATGCTTCGACCGAAGGCGTTACAAAATATATCGACCAATGTGCGGCAGGTTATTTAATGCAAAAAGAAATTGAATTCCTCGGTAATGCTGTCAACAAACCGGTTAGACCTTTTACCGCGATTTTGGGCGGAGCCAAAATTTCCGGTAAAATAGATGTGATTAAAAGTCTCTTCCAAAAAGTCGATAATTTGATTATCGGCGGGGGAATGGCTTTTACTTTTTTCAAAGCGATGGGTTACGAAATAGGCAAATCGTTGTTGGAAGAAGAGAAAATAGATTTGGCAAAAGAAATTCTGGAAAAAGCCGAAAGAACAAAAATGAGTTTTCTGCTTCCTATGGATGTGGTTGTAGCAAACGAATTCAGTAACGATGCGGAATTTGAAATTGTGGATGTAGAA
Organism: Melioribacteraceae bacterium; assembly: GCA_026983955.1. Taxonomy (GTDB): domain Bacteria; phylum Bacteroidota; class Ignavibacteria; order Ignavibacteriales; family Melioribacteraceae; genus BMS3ABIN04. Next base: position 11,829 of record JALSTB010000189.1, on the reverse strand, counting down.
AATATTCCTCCCGGTAAAATGGGATTGGATATCGGACCCAAATCGGTTGAACTTTTCAAGAAAGTAATAATGAACAGTAAAACGGTCGTGTGGAACGGTCCCATGGGAGTTTTTGAATTCGATAATTTTGCAAAAGGTACATTTGCAATTGCAGAAGCATTGGCCGAAGCAACCGGAAACGGAGCAATAACAATTATTGGCGGCGGTGATTCTGCTGCAGCTATTAAAAAAGCCGGATTGAGCAACAAAGTTTCACATGTTTCCACCGGTGGCGGGGCTTCACTCGAATTTCTCGAAGGTAAAACACTCCCCGGAATTGCAGCTTTAACCGACGTGGAAAATTAATTTATTAAATTCGAACTTAAAGTTGTTTCCGTTGTAAAAGAAAAAGCAGTGTGTTTTTTCTTAAAAAATATTAAATTGAAATAAAAATTCAGGTTAGCTAAATGTCGTATAGCGATAGACAATATTACTACAGACCTACGGGATTCGGTAGTTTCAGTTATTTTCCGCCGGTAATCAAAAGTTTGCTTATTATAAATGTTGTTGTTTTTTTCTTTACGATTATCGCGGATAACATTGTAATTGGCAACACTTTATTAGGGGATTTAATTGTTTATTACTTCGGTCTTATTCCGTTCAGTCATCCCGTATTAACGTTTTACCCGTGGCAATTAATCACATACCAATTTTTACATGCAAATTTCACCCATTTGTTTTTCAATATGTTTATGCTTTGGATTTTCGGGTTGGAAATAGAAAATTTAATGGGCTCGAATAAATTTTTAATTTTTTATTTGGCTTCCGGGGTGGGCGGCGGATTATTGCAATTGTTTTTCGGTGGTGGCGCTCCAACTATTGGGGCATCCGGATCGGTATTCGGTGTAATGGTTGCTTTTGCAATGTATTTCCCCGACAGGCCAATTTACCTTTATTTTCTTATTCCCGTTAGAGCTAAATTTTTAATACTTTTTTTAGTAGTGTTTGAATTTTTATCCATAGGCGATTCCAGTTTTGTTGCACATGTTGTTCACTTCGGCGGCGCGGTTACCGCATTCTTTTTCGTTCTGTTGGATAGAAAATATATGTTTGATTTTTCAAAATTGACCAGTATGTTTTCACGCCCGAAAGTATATAAACCGAAAAAACCGAAACGCCCGAAAAGCGCTTACCCGTTTTATCAAGATGATGTGCAAGAAGTTGATTTCTTCGAGATTAACGAAGAACCCAAAAAACCGACTCAAGAAGAAATTGACCGGATACTCGATAAAATAAGCCAAAGCGGATATCAGAATTTAACCGAAGAAGAAAAACGGATACTTTTTGAAGCCAGTAAACGTGAATAACAAACTTCTGATTTTAGCGGTTCTCTTTTTAAGCTTGATTGCCGGAATTAAATGCCAACAATCCGGACCTGACTTACCGGTGGATAAAATAGCAAAGGTTTACGTGGATCTTTTGGTAGCCAAAGAGCTGAATCGCAGTAACCCCGATACAGTTAAAATATTAAAAAAGGAAATATTTAATAAATACGGAATAGACTCCGCTTTTTACGCAACATCGATTAAAAATTTCAAAGACGATAAAAAACTTTGGGATAAATTTTTTGCAACGGCAAAAGCTTATTTGGACAGTCTGAAAAACGATTTGACGAAACCCGGTTCCCTTAAAAAAATACGCTAATCTTAATTTTCTTTCAACGCATTTTTTGCACGAACGGCAGTAAGGAACAAGCGGATTTTTGCATAACTTATCGAACCGGGAAGGTTTTGCTTCATTTCTTTGATGTCGTTTACACCGGCTTTGAAAATTTCTTCCATCCGGTTTAACTCTTCCTCTTGAAATAATGTGGTGTAATTAATTTCCGGCTCAAATTCCAAAATGGATTCAATTTGTAAAGAGACCAAAGATACCGGCAATTTCTGGATTTTGGCAATGTCGTCCAACGTGTAACCTTTGCTTAGCAATTCGTATGTTTGCAACAAATTATCCGGTAATTTCGTTTTTACGTTTTCTTCCCTTTCCATATTTTGAATGTGGTCGTTAATAATTAAAAGAAAATCTTCGCCCACTTTGTTATACATGCGTGTAGTAAAACCTTTAATTGCCAAAAGTTTCGACGGTGTGTCCGGTTTCTGCTTCGCAATTTCTTTAAGAAGACTGTCCGGGCAAACCAATGCTGCCGGTTGACCGTATTTTTGAGCCGATAGTTTTCTCTGTTCCCTCAACCGGTTAAAAAGTATTAAGTGTTGTTCATAATCTTCCGTACCGGAGAGTTGTTCCATTGTTGAATTTTCTTCGTCGAATAAGTATGAGTCGATTAAAATTAAATCCGCGCCGTCAACTACAATTTTCCTGGAAGCGGTTAATTCCGAAATTGCATCTTCAATTTCCTGTTTAGAGTAGTGCGAACATCTGCCGAAAGTGGAGAATTTGCGCGCTGCGGATAAATCGGTTTTCCCGGTCAGCACTTGTTGAATTCTGTTTTTCTTCAACCTGCCACCGCTTTCGCTTAAAGTTTGTATAATCGCATCTTTAATGAAGCCGGTTAATATTCCGGTTTGGTGATCTATGTTCAAGCAGTTGTCGCATTTCCCGCATTTGTAATTTTCAGTTTCTTCCCCGAAATAATCCAAAATGTATTTGAATCTGCATTCTTTCGTATGTACATAGTTCACCATTGCATCCAGTTTGTCCAATTCGAATTCCCGCATCTTATTGATTTTGTTAAAATCTATTCTCAAATTTTTAGCGGGAACCCGTTCCGTTGTGAGTTGAACGCTCGAGTATCCGGAAGGTTTTTCATAAGACAAAAGACCGATGGAATCGAGAAAATCGAGATTTTCAATCAACTGTTTTTCTTGAATCTTTAAGAGCTGTGTGAATTGATGTAAATTGATTTTAGTCAGATTTCTGAAGACCGTTTCGCCCAAATCCCTTATAATTAATAAAATCAAATCTTTAAGTATATTGTTGTGTAAAGAATCGATATACTTTCTCAAATTAGTTTTGTCATATAAAATTTTAACGTAATGATTTTGTTCATAATCCGGGTTGTGTTTAATATAACCGGCTTCTTCCAAAATGCCCAAAGCCGAACCAAGTAAGCCCCGCGATATTTTTTCGTTGCGCAATACCTTCATTAAATTTTTATCGACGGGTATTTTTTTATTGGTAGTTGCATTGACTGCAATTTTTGCACTGTTTGCCAGGGCGTCGTAAACAAAGCGGATTTGTTCCTTGGTTGGATGGGAAGTATTAACAAAATGTTCTTGAATTGATATGTCTTTGTTATCAAAGAGAAGATAAGTTTCCGAATCTTTTCCGTCCCTTCCGGCTCTACCGAATTCTTGATAAAAATTTTCTATTGTTCCGGGAATATCGTAATGGATTACAGAGCGCACATCTTTTTTATCTATTCCCATACCGAATGCACTTGTGGCAACAATAATTTTTGCCCGGCCGCTCAGAAAATCATCTTGGATAACCCTTCTTAATTCCGGTGTTAAACCGGCATGGTAAAATCTGCAATCAATTTTATTGTAACGGAGAAAGTCGGCAACAGCTTCCGTTTTCTTCCTCGTGGCAGTGTAAATAATTGCCGGCAGATTTTTCTCTTTCAAAATTTTTACGAGCTGGTCCCGTTTTCTGTTTGTTTTTATTACATTCAGACTGATATTTTCCCTTTCGAAACCGTGAACAAAAATTTTCGGATCGTTCATCTCAAGCTGGGCAATAATATCATTTCTTACCGCAGGAGTGGCGGTTGCCGTGAATGCCGAAATGTTCCGGAAGCCGATGTGATTTTTGAAAAAACTTATTTTACGGTAACTCGGTCTGAAATTGTGCCCCCATTCACTTATGCAATGTGCTTCGTCGATGAACAAATATTCCGGTTCCAGGGCTTTTATTCTTTTAACAAATTCTATGTTCTCAAGTTTTTCGGGAGAAATGTAAAGCAACTTGATTTCTTTTCTTGAAATTTGATTCAGCACTTGTTCACTTTCTCTGAAACCCAATGAACTGTTGATGAATGCAGCAATTGTTTTCTTTTTATTAAGCGCATCTACTTGGTTTTTCATTAATGAAATTAAAGGGGAAATTACAATGGAAAAATTTTCCGAAAGCAAAGCCGGAATTTGGTAACAGAGCGATTTGCCTGCGCCGGTGGGCATAACCGCCAGAACGTCATTCCCGTTTATAATTGCAGTGATTATTTCTTTTTGTCCGGGTCTGAACGACTTGTAACCGAAATTTTCAAATAGAATTTTTTCCAATTGCATACCGGTAAATTTCGAAGGAGAAAGTGTTAAATTTTGTTAATTAGAACTATTTGGGTATTTTGATTTTTCTAATTTACAAAAAAATATCTTAGCGTTTTTCGAAAACAATTTAATATGAATCCGGTTGAAATAAAAAACATAACGAAAATCTTCAAATCCAACTTGGGAAAAGTAAAAATTACCGCACTTAACGGTTTTTCATTAAGTGTTCCGGGCGGAACAATATTTGGATTGTTGGGTCCGAACGGTGCCGGAAAGACCACTTTGGTAAAAATTCTTCTCGGTTCGGTTTTCCCTACGTCCGGCACGGCAAAAATTCTGAATGAGGATATCTCCAATTATAAAATCCGTTCGAAAGTCGGCTATTTACCCGAAAATCATAAATTCCCGCCGTTTCTTACAGGCGAGGGTGTTTTGAAATTGTTTGCAGAATTAAAAGGTGTTAAAGATAAAAACTTAAATTATAAAATAGATGAATTACTGGATTTGGTAGGTATGCTAAAGTGGAAAAAAGTTAAGATGAAAAAATATTCGAAAGGAATGATGCAAAGATTGGGTTTGGCTCAAGCTTTGGTAAACGATCCTGAGCTTATTTTTTTGGATGAACCGACCGACGGAATCGACCCGATAGGAAGGAAGGAAATTCGTGATATTCTTCTTTCTTTAAAAGAGAAAGGAAAAACGATTTTCCTTAACAGCCATCTCCTTTCCGAAGTGGAATTGGTATGCGACAGAATTGCAATGTTGGACAAAGGTAATTTAATTAAGGAAGGTTCGGTAGAAGAACTTACAACTTCAAAAAAAATTTACACATTGCAATTGGACGGGGAATTGCCGCCCGGGTTGTTTAATGCGGAAATGAAACTATTGGATAATTCAACTTACCAAGTGCATGTAACCGGTTTGACCGAACTTAATTCAATTATCGATGTGATTAGGGCAAAGGGAATAAATATAATTTCCGTTAACCCTCAAAAAACATCATTGGAAGATTCATTCATTTCAATTATTGGTGAAGCAAAAAATTCAAATAAGAACGCATGAAAAACATTTTAATATTTACCAAGCTAACCGTGCAAGAGGCATTTACAAGGAAAATTTTTATTTTCTTTTTCGGTGTTTCCGTTTTTATTCTGCTTTTGATGAGTATTATTTTTTTATCGGCGGATTTGGAGCAAATGCTGCCGGTTCTTTCTATATCCAAATCCAACGGAATTGATTTGGTTGCCGAATTGGTTAGAGCCATTAAAATGATTATCATTGCACCGCTTTACGGAATCGGGCTTTTCCTATCCGTTTTTTCGGTCTCAAGTTTTATTCCCAATATGCTGGAAAAAGGGAATATCGAATTGTTACTTTCTAATCCCGTTTCTCGAGCGCAAATATTGCTTGGAAAATTTTTCGGCGGCGTGCTGGTGGTTTTTATCAACTTGTTGTTTTTAATTGCCGGAATTTGGGTTCTTACCGGTTTAAAATTCGGAATTTGGGAAGCTTCCATTCTTTATGCGGTTTTAACAATCACTTTTACCTTTGCCGTATTGTACGGGTTAATTATATTGTTGGGAATTTTAAGCCGTAGTTCCGTTCTTGCAATGATGGTTACTTATTTGATTTTTTTAATTGTTTCCCCGCTTTTGGCCGGAAGGGAAAAGTTGGCATTGCTGATTAAAAACGAAACCGTCAAAGGACTTCTGGACGTACTCTATTATATTTTTCCGAAGACTTCCGAGATGGGTAACATTACAATGCTGGCATCAACAGGCGGAGTGGTAGAAAATTTTCAACCGGTAATCACCTCCTTTTTATTTATGATTCTCACACTTTATATTAGTATTATCATTTTTAATAAAAAAGATTATTAGAACCGGAAAAAACAATCGTTTTTTCACAAAGTAAAATGGTATGGTTATTGCAAAACAATCAAAGTTTCAAAACTAATTGAGCCGGAAAATGAGTAATAACGATTTAAAATTGGAAGATATATTAAAAGAAGCCTCGGAAAGCTCCGAGCACGAACGTATCGAATACGTTGCAATTATCGGAGCAGGAGTGATGGGGCAAGGAATCGCCCAAACAATTGCCGGTGCGGGAATTGATGTTTGCATAATTGAAAAAGATGAAGAGCATCTGGAAGCGGCAAAAAAAAGCTTGATTGCTTCGATGAAACATGAAATTGAACGGTGGTCGCTCACCGAAAGTGAAATGAAATCGATCCTTAGCAGAATTAAATGGACTTTGAATATTGAAGAAGTAAAAGAATGTGATTTGATTATAGAAGCTGTTGCCGAAGATTTCAATTTGAAAACCGGAATCTTTAAGAAACTTGATGAAATAGCCAAACCGGAAACGATATTCATTTCCAATACCTCAACGCTTAGCCTTACCAAAATTGCCGAGGTGACGAAAAGACCGGATAAAATTATCGGAATGCATTTCCTGAATCCCGTACCGAAAGTACCTTTGGTTGAATTGGTTCGAGCTTTCGAGACATCGGATAAAACAATGAAAATTATAAAAGGTTTTGCGGAGCGGATTGGGAAAACACCGGTGGAAGTTTATGAGTATCCAGGCTTCGTTACCACAAGGGCAATTGTTCCTTTGTTGAACGAAGCGATGCATATTTTGTTGGAAGGTGTGGCAACCGCAAAAGATATCGATACAGCTATGAAACTGGGTTACGATTTTAAAATGGGACCTTTGGAAATGGCAGATGCTATGGGTCTGGATGAAGTGCTTGCTTGGATGGAACAATTGTGGAAAACCTTGGGCGAACCGAGATACCGTCCTTGTCCTATTCTACGTAAACTTGTGCGCGAAAGAAAATTGGGCAAAAAAACCGGAATCGGATTTTACGAGTATGACGCCGAGGGTAGAATAATTTAAAATTGAGGTATTCGTAATGAAAATTTTAGTTCTTAATTGCGGCAGTTCTTCGATAAAATATCAATTGATTGAAACGCAGAACCGTGATGTTCTTGCAAAAGGAATGATAGAAAGAATCGGGATGAGTAGTGCCGTGCTTACTCATTCACCCAAGGGAAAAGATACGATTAGAATTGTCGGTGAAATTCTGGATCACTCAATTGCACTTGAATATGTAATTGCCGTTTTGATGAGTAAAAATCACGGAGTAATTCAAGACAAAAGTGAAATTGAAGCGGTAGGGCACCGCGTTGTTCACGGGGGCGAAACTTTCTCAGGTTCGGTGTTAATAACAAATGACGTACTTAAAGCGATAAAAGATAATATCGAATTGGCACCGTTGCACAATCCGCCGAACATAAGGGGAATTGAAGCAGCACGCAAACATTTACCTAATGTTCCCCAATGCTGTGTTTTCGATACTGCATTCCACGTTAAAATGCCGGTTTATGCTTACCTCTACGGAATTCCATATAAACTTTACCGCCGTTACAAAATCCGCCGTTACGGTTTTCACGGTACTTCACACAGATTTGTTTCGCACCGTGCAGCGGAACTGATGAACAAACCGTATGAACAATTGAAGATTATCACCGTTCATCTGGGAAACGGCGCAAGTATGGCGGCAATTAAGAACGGGCAATCGGTTGATACCACAATGGGTTTTACTCCGCTCGAAGGTTTGTTGATGGGAACCCGTTCGGGTGATTTGGACCCTTCCATTGTTACCTACATCATGGGCAAAGAAGGGCTTTCCATCAGTGAAGTGAATACTTTGCTCAACAAACACAGCGGTTTGGTGGGTATAAGCGGTGAAAGTAGTGACATGCGTGAGATTGAGCAAGCAATGATGGAAGGGGATAAAAAAGCCAAATATGCTTTTGATATTTTTACTTACAGAATTAAAAAGTATATTGGTGCTTATTCCGCTGTTCTCGGCGGTGTGGATGCTGTAGTTTTTACGGGCGGTATCGGCGAAAATTCCGTTAGGGTTAGGAAAGCGGTATTAACGGGAATGGAATATTTGGGAATAGAATTCGACGAACAATTGAACGAAAATATTAAAGAAGACGGTGAAATTACAAAACCTGATTCCCGTGTAAAAGTATTCAGGATTTCCACCAATGAAGAATTGGTAATCGCACTCGATACGGAGAAAATAGTTAAAAAACTTAAATGACATTTTCACTGTATAACCGGTGAAGATTAATTCCGTTTTTTATATCTTTCCCGAAAAACAAATCCGGAGATTAACATGGATCTTAATCTTAACAACAAGAGAGTGTTGATTACTGCCGCCAGTTCAGGTATCGGTAAAGCAATAGCGGAAGCGTTTTTGGAAGAAGGCGCCGAGGTTGCAATCTGTTCGAGAAATAAAAAGAATTTGATTAATGCGGTAAAAGAAATAAAAAAAAGTAAAATGCGCGAACCTCTGTGGGTTGTGTGTAATATTAATAAAAAAGCAGATATCGAACATACGGTGCAAGTGGTGAATAAAGAATTCGGCGGTATCGATATTCTTGTTAATAATTGCGGCGGACCCGAACCCGGTTATTTTGAAAATTTGAATGATAAAAAATGGAAAGACGCATTCGATCAAGTTATGCTGAGTGCTATCCGTTTTACCCGGTTGGCTTTACTAAATATGATTGCACAGGAATGGGGCAGAATTATTAACATAACTTCAATCTCTGTTAAGCAACCTATAGATAATCTTATTCTTTCCAACTCTTTGCGCAGCGGACTTACCGCAATGGCAAAAACGCTTAGCAATGAAGTAGGGAAGTATAATATAACGGTGAATAACGTTGCCCCCGGGTATACTCTTACTCCGCGCTTGTACGAACTTGCTTTTGCACGTGCAAAAGAAGCGGGTGTGACCCACGAAGACATTCTGGTTTCGATGGCTAACGAAGTGCCGATGAACCGTTTGGGACGACCGGATGAAATTGCCGGCTTGGTAACTTTTCTTGCTTCCGACCGTGCGGGATATATAACCGGAACCACCATCCCGGTTGACGGCGGAATTGTAAAGTCGGTTTTGTAAATGATAATTTTTCCTCATAAAAAGAGGACAACGTAAATGGTTAAAGAAATCCAAGTATCGATTCACCCCGGTTTTATTGGCGATTACCAACATCTGCGGAAAACCGCCGCCCGTAAGTTAAGGGTTGACATTAATGATATAACGGCTGTTAAAATCCTCAGGCGCTCCATAGATGCCAGAAAACTTCCGGTTTACCGGTTGAAAGTTATTGTTTATCTGAATGAAAAACCTGATGAAGATGAACCGCGCATTGAATATAAACCGGTCAATTCCCGTAAATCCGTAATAATTGTTGGAAGCGGACCGGCGGGATTATTTGCGGCTTTGCGGTTGATTGAACTTGGTGTAAAACCTGTAATTTTTGAGCGTGGCAAAGACGTGCAAACGCGCAGAAGGGATTTGAGAAATATAAATCAAGAAGGATTGGTAAATCCCGACTCGAATTATTGCTTTGGCGAAGGGGGCGCCGGCACATACAGCGACGGCAAGCTTTACACACGCTCAACCAAAAGGGGAGATACAAAACGGATTTTACAAATTCTGGTGCAACACGGGGCTTCCCCCGATATTAAAATTGACGCCCGTCCGCATATCGGTTCCAATAAGTTACCGGGTATTATTAAATCCATGCGGCAAACTATATTGCAAAATAACGGTGAAGTACATTTTGAATCAAAAGTTACTGATTTAATAATTTCAGATAAAAAAATAATAGGTGTTGAAGTAAATAACTCAAGTGAATTTTATGCAGACGCAGTAATTCTTGCAACCGGTCATTCGGCAAGGGATATATTTTATAAATTGAAAGAGAAAAATGTTTTACTCGAATCAAAACCTTTTGCTTTGGGCGTGCGGGTTGAACATCCGCAACAACTAATTGATCAAATTCAATATCATACCCGTAAACGTCACGAAAACTTGCCGGCAGCTTATTATACGTTGAGTTGCCAGATTGAAAACCGTGGTGTTTATTCTTTTTGTATGTGTCCGGGCGGTTTGATTGTTCCGGCTTCCACAAATGATAATGAAATTGTAGTAAACGGTATGTCTCTTTCCAGGCGTAATTCACCTTTTTCAAATTCCGGTTTGGTTGTATCTGTAACGGAAGAGGAATGGACGGAATATAAAAAATACGGGGTTTTCGCCGGATTGGAATTCCAAAAAAATATTGAGAGGAAAGCATACGAATACGGTGGCGGAAGGCAAATTGCACCGGCACAAAGAATTACCGATTTCGTGGAAGGGAAATTATCATCCGATTTACCTCCGACGTCTTATATTCCCGGAACAAAAAGTGCGCCGGTTAATGAAATTTTCCCAACAGGAATTTATAAAAGGTTGAAGCAGAGCTTGATTGTTTTCAATAAGAAAATGAAGGGCTTTTACACGGAAATAGGGCAAGTATTGGCGGCGGAAAGCAGAACCAGTTCTCCCGTAAGGATTTTGCGTGATAAGGAAACATTGATGAGCGTTAGTGTAAAAGGATTGTTTCCCGCTGGAGAAGGCGCCGGTTATGCAGGCGGAATAGTTTCCGCTGCAATCGACGGTGAAAAATGTGCCGAAGCTTCCGCAAAATTTATCGGGGTAACCCGTTAAGGCTTTTGACCTGTAACACTCGAATAATATCCTAGGAGCGGAACGGTGCGAATGTTCACAAAGCCGGCATCAGTTAAGATCTTTTCCAATTCATGTTTACGGAATTGACGCCCTTGCATAAAGATTGCCATCATTACCATCCAATGTACTGTCCATAGCGGACCCGGTTTGCCTTCGTTAATCAATGCTTCTTGAATTGATATCACTCCGCCGGAATTAAGTGAAGCGTAGGCTTTCCTCGCTAATATCAAACACTTTTCATCATCCCAATCGTGAAATATGTTTGTAAATAAAATGGTATCCATATTTGAGGACCAATAACCCTCAAACATATTCATGCCAATACATTCTATTTGCTCACTCAACCCGTATTTTGCAATCATTTTTTCAGCGATGTTTACACTTCCCGGCAGTTCAATTAATTTCATTTTAAAGCGGGGATTTTTTAATCCTAACGCAATTAACACAGCGCCGGTACCTCCGGCAACATCAAGAATGTTGTTTCCTTTTAGCAATCCGGAATTCGCCAGCGCAAATCCGAGTGGGAAAGAATTTTGATGCTGCCGTATAGCCCAGTTTTCCGGTTTTACCGCTTTACCCGAGCCCCATTTTTTCACCGCACCGGCTGGCTTTCCGCTTTTGGCAATTTTCAGAAAACGCTTTGCAAATTTAGCAGGCGGCAAAGGTTGGTACAGAGGACTTTTTTTCAATAAATATAATTTTGCATTTTCAGTTAAAACAAATTTATCATCAAATTGATTTAGTACATCGACGGCAAGTAATAAATCAATTACCGCATTTGCCGCTCTGGTATTAAATCCCAGAAAATTTTTTATATGTTCGAATGTAGCACCACCGGTTTCATCATTGAGAAAATCTAGTAAACCTGCTTCATTGCATAAAGAAACCGTTTCAATTATTGTTCTCCAAGTTTCAAATTCACCAAGAAAATTGAGTGGAGAAGGAATATTATTCTTTTGC
>JALSTB010000188.1 GCA_026983955.1 Melioribacteraceae bacterium | reverse complement strand
AAGCAGAAAATTCATCGAACGCCTTGTCTCCGGTTGCTAGCGCGTCCCGGTAAATTTTCATTTGCTTGAGGTTAAGTGACCCGGCTTTATAATCAAAAAAAAAAGCCGCCCATTGATGAGCGGCTTAGTAAATTGTGTGAATATAAAAGTATTATTTAATTACTCTGAATTCAATTCTTCTGTTAAGTGCCCTGCCTTCCTTTGTACGATTGTCTCCAATAGGATTAGATTCACCCATACCTTTGCCCATCAAACGGGATTTTTCAATTCCTTTCGAGACAAGGTATTCGATTACCGAATTTACCCTTCTTTCAGACAGGTTCAAATTATACTCATCATTTCCAATGCTATCCGTAAAGCCTAGTACTTCCACTTTAATATCCGAATGTTTTTTAAGCACATCCGATACATCATCAAGTACTACTTTTGCACTGTCCGTAAGTTTATCACTGTCGAATTCGAACACCACACCTTCCAGAACAAACCGGCCGTCTTCCACAAATAATTTTTCCAAGGCTTTCCTTCGTCCCGTAAAAGTTACGGCTGGAGTTTTAGCAGGTTTCAGTTCAACTTTTTCTTGTTCATCGGGTTTAGGAGGCGCTGTCAATACAACAAATTCTATTCTTCTGTTTAATGCCCTGCCTTCCTTTGTACCGTTATCGGCAATCGGTCTGCTTTCACCGAAACCAACAGCTATTAACCTATCCGGATTAATACCTTTGCTGACGAGATATTTTTTAACTGCAATTGCTCTTTTGGTTGAAAGCTCTTGGTTATACATATCGTTGCCAATGCTATCCGTATGCCCCTCAATACGGATATATGTTTCGGGATGTTTAAGCAACGTAGCGGCAACGCTGCTAAGAATCACTTTTGCTCCGGGTGTAAGCCGGTCGCTGTCAAATTCAAAATTCACACCGGGGAAAATAAACGATTCTTTCTGGGCAATCGACTCTTCAACTTTTTTCTCTATATAAACAGTATCAATTCTAATTTTCTCAACTTCAACCGGAACTTCTTTAATTACTTCTTTGATTCCGGGTGCTTCGCAAATGTGTGATTTTTCACCTCTTTCGAAATACCATCTGATTCCAAGCCGCGCATTCATATAAGAATCGCCGTTACTTACCAGCAATCCTTTGTTTTCGTTCAAGCTCCAGTTTCCGTCAATTCTGTTGTTCGATGCGGTGACGTAATTGAATTCCGCCACAACACTGAAATCATCCCAAAATTTAAATTCACCTCCGGCACCCAATTCGAGTTGGTATCCGTCTTTTTGTCCGCGCAATGCTTCACTGTACGGATTGTTACCTTTATAAATAGCAAATCCCCAGCCAACCATCAAATAAGGAGAAATTATTTCGCAGGGTAAAATGTTGTATACTGCCTCGATGTTTATCGTTCCCATATTCACTCTGTTGTGAATTTCCTGAGCATTGCGAAAATAATAGGAATCGAGTGAAACGAAGTACGGCGAAACCCTGAACCCGATATGCTCGGTTACATTGTAACCCAAAGTCAAAAATCCGCCGTAGTTGGCATGATCGGCAATTGATGTTGAGGTTATACTCATATACCGGGGATAAATTCCGCCAGCGTCAATATACCAATCGGTTTTATACACTTTTTGAGCATTCATATCCGTAATCGTTATGATCAACAGCAGAATACTTATAAATGTAAATTTAATTTTCATTTTTCCTCCCAAGTTATTGCTTGCCTCATCATAAAACAATTTAGATGAGAATATTGAAATGTAAAATAAAAAATATAATAATAAATAAAAATAGGATTTTTACGACATTTGTCACCATTTACGCTACTTTCTAAACGTAAGCTTTTAGCAGTTCCGGTTTATCCAAAATCCCGACCAAGTGAAATTCGTCTTCATTTACCATTTCCACATCACCGTAATATTGATTCTCGGCACTGTCTTTTTGCAGTACCGGTTTAATTTTCATTGCGGACAAAATTGATAATTTTTCCACAATAATATTGTCGGAATTTCGCTCTTCGATTTTACCCTCCAAAAGATAAGGACCCATTGAAAACGTTAGTTCGGCATACCTTTCGTATATTTGCGGAAACAATACCGCTTCGAACGTTCCGGTCAAATCTTCGAGCGAAAGGAATTTCATTATTTTACCTTTGCGTGTTTTAATCCGTTTCGAAGTCATTAACCACCCTACCATTTTGATTTTCCGGTTATAAAATTTCCTCATATCTTTTGCCGCCACAATATCCTTGCGGGAGAGCACTTCCTTGAAAAACTCAAGGGGATGCCGGCTTACCATATAACCGAATGTATCGTATTCGATCGAACAAATTTCTTCCGGGGTATATTGTTTTTGCGTTTTTACATTTTGTTCAAGTTTAAATATTTCGCTTTCAAAAAGAGAAAAAGAATTTTCCTCCAAAATTTTTCTGTGGCGGAAATAAATATCCAACAATCTCATTAATGCCGGCCGGGTTTGCCCGAAGCAGTCCATTGCTCCACACTTAATCAACAATGCGGTTTCTTCATAGCCTGATTTTGTCCGGACCAAAAAATCGGCAAGCGAGACATATTTACCGTGAGTTTTCCGTTCGCCGGTAATTTTATCGATTGATTTTTTAGATAATTTTTTAACCGCCATCAAACCAATACGGATTGTTTTTCCGGATCCCCTGTACTCATATTCGCTTTCGTTCACCGAAGGTAAAAGTATTTCCAATCCCATTCTTTTGGCTTCTTGCACATAGACTGCAGCAGAGTAATATCCGCCGCCGTTGTTTAACACGCTTGCCATAAATTCCGCGGGATAATGAGCTTTAAGATAGGCAACTTGAAAAGAGAGCAAAGCAAACGAAGCACTGTGGGCTTTACAAAAAGCATATCCGGCAAACGATTCGATTTGATTCCAAAGCTTATTTGTAATTGTTCCGGAAAGGCCTTTGTTTGTGCACGAAGCAAAAAATTTATCTTTTATTTTTTTCATTGCTTTATGCGATCTCATTTTACCGCTCATCGCACGGCGCAGCAAATCGGCTTCTTCGAGTGTTAGTCCGGCAACATGATGTGCAATTTTAATCACATCTTCCTGGTAAATCATAACACCGTAGGTTTCGCCAATATATTTTTCCATTCCGGGAACAAGATATTTACGGCGGGCGGGATTTTTATGCCGGGCAATAAACTCTTGCATCATTCCGCTTTCGGCCACACCCGGGCGAATAACCGAACTGGCTGCAGTAAGCATTTCGAAAGTATCGCACGAAAGTTTTTTTAGAAGTGATCGCATACCGGGAGATTCGATGTAGAAACAACCGATGGTTTTTCCCTCCCGCAATAAAGTTTTTGTAGCTTCATCGTTGAAAAGCATTTCGTAGTCGAATATATCGAATTGCACTTTGGAAGTTTTGCGGGGAAGGGCCAAATATATTTTGTGTACCGCCGGTTTGTTGGGCGCCGGCACAACCGTTTCAACTTCTTTTGTAATCCGCGGAGAAAGCTTTAACACTTGCATTTTTCATTTACATATTAGTGAACTTTTGTTCACTATAATTTAACATTTTCCAGGTTTTATGCAAGCAATTATTTTGAAAAAACGATGTGAGTTATTAATTGGTTAAGAAGCAGTGTTGAGAAATGAAATAAGCAAATCGGCAAACTCTCTGAAAGCACCTTCGCCTCCTTTACTATTTAAAACCAAATCGGCTTTTGCTTTTACGGAATCGATGGCGTCGGCGGGAACAGCGGTAAAACCGACTTTTTCCATTACGGATAAATCGTTAACATCGTCACCGATAAAAGCGATATTTTCAAAATCCAATCCGAACATATTACAAATTTCGTTTAACTTTTCTTCTTTTTGCCAAATTCCGGTGTACAAAAAATCAAGTTTCAGTCTTTCAGCCCTTTTTTTCAATATCGATTCGGTTTCACCGTCGGTGGTTATAATTCCAACGCGAATTCCGCTTTCACGGAGAAGACGTGTTCCCATTCCGTCTTTAACATTGAACTTTTTCATTACCAGTCCTTCGGAAGAGTAATACAATCCGCCGTCGGTTAAAACACCGTCAACATCTGTTATAACCAGTTTAATTTTTTTTAATCTTTGCAGTTTGGATTGTTCAATTTCAATATTGTGCAAAAGGTCTCCGGAAATGTTTTTTGAGGATTTCAAATTTTTTAAAATAGGAAAAAAATATCTTTTTTAAAAAGGGAAAAAATTTCCTAAAGACTTGAAAGATTTTTATTTTTAGAAGCTGATAATTGTTCGGTGAATTGGAAAAAGTTTTGAATAAAATTAGACGATGATCGAATTTTAAAGAATATATAATATCTTCGGGAGAAAATCCAACATTAAATTTTTGTTAGAACCACAAAAATAATTGGAGTAAATTCCGCTTATTATTATACTTACATTATCAATAAAATTGTTTTACAATTGTTGCAAATGCACAAATATTAATTAACTAATTTACCAAACAAAAAAGAGGGAGATCTTATGCTAAAGGTCTACAAATACCTTGCAGTTATCCTCATTTTTGCATCCACAACATTACTCGCACAAAAGTACACAATATCGGGTACTGTTAAAGATGCTGCAACTGGGGAAAAATTAATTGGTGCCAACGTGTATGTTAAAGGAACAACTATTGGTGCCGCTTCCGATGCAAACGGAAGATACAAAATTACCTTGGATAAAGGTAAATATACCGTTGTTTGCAGTTACGTTGGCTTCCAAACTCAAGAAGTTGATGTAAACCTGACAAACAACATTACTTTGGATTTCGACATGGTTGAACGTGAATTTTCTTTGTCTGTTACCGTATTGGCCGACCGGGCAAAGGAAAGAGAAACACCTGTAGCATTCACTAATGTTGACAAAAAAGATGTAGAATTTAAATTGGGCTCAAGAGATATTCCATTGGTTTTGAATACCACACCAAGTGTTTATGCTACACAACAAGGTGGTGGAGCAGGCGACGCAAGAGTTAACGTTCGCGGCTTCAACCAAAGAAACGTTGCCATTATGATTAATGGTGTTCCCGTTAACGATATGGAAAACGGTTGGGTTTACTGGTCGAACTGGGACGGAGTTGGCGATGCAACTTCCTCCATTCAGGTTCAAAGAGGTTTGAGTGCCGTTAACTTGGCTACTCCATCCATTGGTGGTACAATGAATATTATCACCGATCCTACTGCTGCAAAAGCAGGCTTTAAAATGAAACAAGAGTTCGGGAATGCTAATTTCTTGAAAACCACTATTTCCGCTCACACCGGTTTAATCGATGGCAAATATGCAATGAGCGCATCAATCGTTAGAAAAGTTGGTGACGGTTTGATTGACAAAACTTGGACCGACGCATGGGCATACTATTTTGGCGCAAGTTATAATGTTGATGACAACAACAGATTGGAATTATACGCTTTGGGTGCGCCTCAAAGACACGGTCAAAATTTATATCGTCAAAACATTGCGGCTTACAGCCATGAATTTGCAAAAGAATTGGGTTATTCCCAAGCAGCATTGGATAAATTCCCGCAAGCTGCATCCGGTAGATATTACAACGAAAACTGGAACTCCGTAAGCTCTTCGTACAACGGGGCACAATACTGGAATGAAAGCTTGTTCTTCGGAGCAAAATCCGGTCCTCATCAAAGATATGATGCTACTTTCATTAACGAACGTGAAAACTTCTTCCACAAACCCATTGTTAACTTGAACTGGTATTCCCAATTATCCGATAAAGCAAGCTTGTACACCACTGCTTACTGGTCGGGTGGTACCGGTGGTGGAACAGGAACATACGGTAAAATCACTTGGGACTATTCAGGTCCTTCAAGAATAGCCAATTGGGATGCAACCATTGCAAAGAACGATACTTCAAGCACAGGTTCATTAGGTATTTTACGTAACAGTAGAAATGACCAATGGACTATTGGTGTTATTTCCAAAGCTTACTACAAAGTAAACGATCAATTGAAAACTTCATTCGGTATCGATTTAAGAACTGCTGAAATCGACCACTACAGAGAAGTTCGTGACCTTTTGGGCGGTGATTACTTCTTAAGCAATGCCGATGAGTTCCATCCGAATCAAAGAGCCGGATTGGGAGATAAAATTGTTTACAACTTTACAAATAATGTAAACTGGGCAGGCGCTTATGCGCAAGCTGAATACACGAAAGACAAAATCACTGCTTACGGTACGGCAGGTTACTCTTTCATCAAATACAAATATACCAACCACTTCAAAAAAGGTCCTGACGGTGGCGAATTGACGCAAGAAACCGACTTAATCGGTGGATACCAAATTAAAGGTGGTGCAAGTTACCGCTTGAATCCGCAATTCGACGTATTCGCAAACGCAGGTTATGTTTCCAAAGTGCCGATTTTCGACCAAGTAATTAACGACCGTGACGGATCGAAAGCGGAAGATCCGAAAAACGAAAAATTCGTCAGTTTGGAAGCCGGAGCCAATTTTACCGGTTTGGAAGGCAAACTTAATGTAAGAGCAAACTTCTACTTTACCGATTGGAGAGATAAAGCAAACTCAATTGGTATCAGAAAAGAAGACGGCGGCGAAGCTCTTCTTTTCTTGGATGGTATCAACCGTCGTCACGTAGGTTTCGAATTCGAAACCAACTATCAACCCGTTAAAGCTCTTAGACTGGATCTTACAGCTTCAATCGGTGACTGGAAATACACAGACGATGTTACCGGAACATACAAAGACTATGAAGATCCCAATTCGGTTGACCAAACTTTCAATTACTACATCAAAGATTTGAAAGTTGGTGATGCACCGCAAACACAATT
>JALSTB010000187.1 GCA_026983955.1 Melioribacteraceae bacterium | reverse complement strand
GCCGAAGTATTCTTGGGATTACCGAGATCTTTCAACTTGGGTGTTTCCGTTACTTTTTAATTCTTACTCAAGTTATTAAAATTATAAAGTCCGGCTTTATGCCGGACTTTTTTTTGCCTTTTTTACCGGCACTTGTCACCCGGTCAGCTTACAAATCAAGTGAAAATATTTGTCATTTAATTAAATTTTAATCCCACACCGTTAATTTGGCCATTACAAAAAATCCCGTAAATTTTATAATCCGAAGCAAATTTTACGGGAAAATTTTATTTATCTTTACAAATATATTTCACAACTAATCCGTAAATACAGATGAGAAAATTTTTAATATTGTTATCAATTATCTTTTATACACTATCGCTAACGTATGCACAATCACAACCTTATGTTCTCCTGGTCTCTTTCGATGGATTCAGATGGGATTATTTGAACAGAGGTTTAACTCCGAATTTAAATCGCTTGGCGCAAAACGGAGTAAAAGCATTATCACTAAAACCGGTTTTCCCCTCAAAAACATTTCCCAACCACATTTCCATAATAACGGGAATGTATGCGGAAAACCATGGCATAATTGCCAATCATTTCGAAAATCCGTTTACCGGTGAAGTTTACAAAGTGGCGAGAAATTCCAAATCGGTTTTGGAAAGTAAATGGTACTTAGGCGAAGCTTTTTGGACAACAGCCAGAAGAAACGGAATTGTTACCGCTTCCTATTTTTGGCCGGGTTCCGAATTGGAAATTGAATACAGAAGACCAAACTATTTCCAACATTACGAGCACAACCGTCCTTACAAGACAAGGATAGACGGCGTAATGGATTGGTTGCAATTACCATACAAAAAACGGCCGCATTTTATTACGCTTTATTTTCACGAGACAGATTCCTACGGTCACGGTTACGGTCCAAATTCTCCGGAAGTAAACAACGCCATTAAATTGCTCGACAGCTTGACGGGTTATTTGACAACCCGTTTGCAAGAAATCGGTATGAGAGACAGTGTAAATATAATTTTTGTATCAGATCACGGAATGACCGGAATTTCACCCGGCAAAACAATAAACATCGAAAACATTCTGAAGGGTTTTCAGTATAAAATGGGTGGTGAAAAACCATTCGTTATGATTGAGCCAGAGAATGAAAAAGATTTAGATTTGATTTACAATGTTCTGAAAAAACATGAAAACCATTATACGGTTTATAAGAAAAAAGACTTGCCGGAATATTTTCATTACTCCAAACACCCGTTTATTTCTTCAATCATAGTTATTGCCGATCTCGGCTGGTCTCTTGTAAACAATAAATGGTTGGAAAGGTTCAAAAGAAACAAAAGCAAAGGAAACCACGGGTATCCCAACTACGAAATGGATATGCACGGGATTTTTATTGCCAACGGTCCGGCTTTCAAAAAAAGTTTACGTACCGGAACAATTCAAAATATCGATATCTATCCTTTGTTGTGTAAAATTTTCAACATTGAGCCTAGAAGCAATATTGATGGAAAACTGGAACGGATTGGATTCATTCTAAAATAATTATGGGGAGCAGCAACAGTTGTTCCCCTTTTGTAATCCAAATTTCCGGAATTATGTTAACTTTACTACAGCAACCTCATTCAACATACAATTAAATCTCATCATTAAATTTTATTTTGTTAGTTTTGTGAATCCACTAAATTTTTTTTGTAGATATGAAAAGTATTCTGAATATTCAGTACGAAAAATTCAAGTTGAAAAACAACCTCGATGTGGTTCTTTATCAAGACAAAACTTTACCAATAGTAGCGGTAAACATCTGGTATAAAGTCGGCTCGGCAAATGAGAAGCCTGGTAAAACCGGACTCGCACATTTGTTCGAACACATGATGTTTCAAGGTTCACAACACGTACCGAAAGAAATGCATTTCCGCTATATTCAAGAAGCGGGCGGCACATTGAACGGTTCGACAAGCATAGACAGAACGAATTATTACGAATCAGTACCGAAAACAGCTCTGGAAATGGTTTTGTGGCTCGAATCCGATAGAATGGGGTTTCTTCTTCCGGCATTAACTCAAGAAAAACTCGACAACCAGAAAGGCGTTGTTGCAAACGAGAGGCGGCAGAATTACGAAAATCAACCATACGGATTGGCGTGGGAAAAACTTTTCGCCGCGTTGTATCCTGCAGATTATCCGTACCATTGGCCCACAATAGGCTGGATGGAAGATATTCAAAGTTACACGTTAGACGACGTCCGGAATTTCTTTGAAACTTATTACAGTCCCCAAAACGCAAGTCTGGTAATAGGCGGAAATTTTGAATTGAATGAAGCAAAAGAATTAGTGGAAAAATATTTCGGTGAAATTCCTAATAATACCGTTGTGCCTGAATTAAACGTTGAGTTTCCGGAACTTGACGAAACTAAAAAAATCATTCATAAAGACAACGTTCAACTTCCCAGAATTTACCTTGCGTGGATTTCGGATAAGTTATACGGACCGGATGATGCCGCTTTGGATATTTTATCAGATGTATTAACTGGAACGAAAAATTCACGGATATACAAATCGTTAATGTTCGATAAGCAAATAGCACAAGATGTAAGCTCATTTCAATATTCGGCAAAACTGAACGGATCGTTTATCATCATGTCCACACCAAAACCCGGCGTTGAAATTCACACGATACGCGAAGAAATCTTTACACAAATTAAATCCGTAATTGAAGACGGGATAACCGACGAGGAATTACAACGTTCTGTTAACAGTTTTAAATCTTCATACATCTATTCTTTGCAAAACTTGAATAACTTGGTTGATCAAATAAACAACTATAATTGTTACTTAAATGAACCGAATTCTTTTTTGTATGATATCGAACGTTACGAAAAAGTAACAAAAGAAAAAGTCGTTGAAGTAGCAGATAAATACCTTAACAAAAATTTTGTTGAATTGAATGTTGTACCCAAATAAATAATTGATAAATTGTAGATTCCAGCCTTTGGAACTTTTAATTGAATGTAATGTTAAATAAAAGAAGTTGCAACAATCAAATCAATTTTTTAACTTTTAACTACAAAATCATCTCCCCTTAGGTTTTTATACCAAGGGTGCAGGGTCACTTCGGTGACCCTTGCTTCTATTTTTATTTTTATGAGAACTATAATTTATATCGATGGATTCAATTTTTACTACGGTGCTGTTAGAAAAACACCATATAAATGGCTTGATTTCAAAAAATTATTTAATTTGCTTTTGAATGACTCAAACCGGATTATTAAAATTAAGTATTTTACTGCCATAGTTTCAGGAAAATATGATAAATCGAAACCAGCGAGGCAAAAAATCTATTTGAAAGCTCTGCAAAGTCATATTCCGGAAATTGAAATTTACTACGGTCATTTCCGCTCCAACGAAAAACGAGCACCGCTGGCAAATCCCACTCAAAATAATAAATATGTTAATATAATTAAAACCGAAGAAAAAGGCTCCGACGTTAACTTGGCTGTTCATCTACTTAATGACGCATGGCTCAACCTATATGATTGCGCAGTTGTAGTATCAAATGATAGTGATTTAGCTGAAGCAATGCAATTGGTGAAAAGACATCATCCTGAAAAAATTTTAGGATTAATTCATCCTGGTAAATCTCATCCTTCATACGAGTTAAGAAGACATGCGGATTTTTTTAAACGGGTCAGAAAAGGAACTCTTAAAATTGCACAACTGCCGGAGACCATACCGGGCACAAAATTTTCCAAGCCTAAAAATTGGTGACTCATGATAATCGACAGAACAAAAAAACCTGCTGAAAAAGGCGAACTGAACTTTTCACTGCCCGAAATTAAACGTTTTTCTTTAAAGAACGGATTGAATGTAATTTTTGTAGAGAAAAAAAACTTGCCCATCACCCAGTTATTATTGTTTGTTAACGGTGGAAGCAAATCGGATCCAGTGAATAAAAAAGGACTCGCTTTCCTTACTTCAATGCTTATTGATGAAGGTGCAGGCGGTTTGGATGCTCTTGCTCTCGATAACGAAATAGAATTGCTCGGTTCAATTTTGAGATGTTCCGCTAATCAAGACGGTTTCTCGGTTTCAATGCTAACTTTATCCGAAAATTTTGACAGGTCCCTTGAACTTTTCTCAATGGTGGTTACGGGACCGCACTTCAATGAAGGCGATTTTGAAAGAGAGAAGAAAAAACAGCTGACCAAAATAATTCAACTTCAAGACGATCCGGAATATATTGCCAATACCGCATTCAGAAAAATTTTATTTGATAAGACTCCTTACCAACCGCCGGTAATAGGTTTCCATGAAACCGTTGAAAATATTACGGTTGAAGACGTAAGGAATTTTTACGCTAACACTTTTACAGTGCAAAATTCCACTTTGATAGTTGTAGGCAACATTTCCCAAAGCGAGTTACATAAAAAACTAGACCTCCAACTAGGCGGTTGGAAAACCGGGGATGGATACAAAATAGACTTACCGGCGATAAAAAAACCTGAAAGAGCAACTTACTTTGTGCACAAGGAAGGAGCAGCACAAAGCGAATTACGAATCGGAACAATTTCACCGGGGAGAAAATCCCCGGATTTTTACGCAAGGACAATAATGAATTCTATTTTAGGTGGGCAATTCTCAAGTAGAATTAATTTAAACTTAAGAGAAGATAAAGGTTTTACTTACGGAGCACATTCCAGCTTCAATTTTAACCGGAAAGCAGGCTCTTTCGTGGTTTCAACCGGTGTTGAGAGCGAGCATACCGAAGAATCGGTGCGTGAAATTTTTAAAGAATTCGACGGGATAAAACAAAAAGTTTTACCCGAAGAATTGGAATTCAGCAAATCTTACTTGATAAAGCGTTACCCGTCAATGTTTGAAACTTATTCACAAGTTGCAGGAAATCTTTCAATGTTGCCCTTGTACGATTTGCCGGACAATTATTTCAACACCTACATCGAAAAATTAAGAAGAGTAACTTTAGAGAATGTACTTGATGCTGCAAGAAATACACTAAGAAATGAAAACATTGTTACGGTAATTGTTGGAGATAAAAAAATTCTCAACGGGCAATTCTCAAATTATCCGGAAAAAATAATAAAGTTGGATTCCGCGGTTATTCTCTCACCCGGTTCTATTTAAGAATACGCGCGGGATATTTAACACTATTGCCTTTTTTGGTAAATGTGAGGATTTCTCCCAAAAGGTTTTCAAAATCCGCAGCATCAACCAGAAACACTTTCCCGTTTTTACCCGATACGTTTTTCAAGTGAAATTTTAACAGGGAACGCAAATCCTCATTACTATCACCTTTCAATTTGATGAAGTCTTGCAGAAAATAAAGCTTTTTCAAATTTCTCCTAAGCAATTTCGCAATATACTCGAAAACCAATGAGCGGTACAGTTCCGATTTCTTATCAACAACAAAAAATTTCCCCCGCTTATAAAAATCGAATATATGTTTCAAATGAACTCTGAGAACCTCTTTAGTAAAATCTTCGTTAAGCTCGTATCTTTCGTCATCTATATTTTCCGAAAGCAAAATGTAAAATTGTTTATTGGCTTCAGATATTTTGTTTATAATTCCTTCGATCTCCCTGTCCGGTGTAATCAACAAACCGAATTGAAGAGGTATACTCAACAAATGAGCAAGCTCGTCTTCACTCAAATCTTCAATACCGGTAAGTATAAATCCTATGTTAACCCTTTCCGTTTTCAAATCTTTCGAGTAAATAAATTTTGCAAGCAGTTTTATATTCTTATTAGTTAAAATTTTAAGAGTTGAATTACCGAAATTATTCTGTTCTTCCGAAGTTATTATAACATCTTCACCTGCAAACAATTTGCTTAAATCTTTAATTAAATTCGGAATCAAAACGGATTTTGGTATTTTGATTTTATAGTAATATTCGAGCGAATCCGTTTTGTTTTTTTTCTTCAGTTTTCCTTTTTTAATCCATTGGGGTTTGATGTCATACAAAGTCAAAACTTTTTTGAACTTATTTTCAATCTCCGGTTTGGTTACCAACCGAGAAGATGAGGAAGAATAACGCGGTTTATCTGCATATTTTTCAACCAGCAGATTGGCAATCAACAACACAACGGTTACAGCAATCAAAGTATAAATGATTTTCTTTTTTATCAGCATCAACTCACTACAAAAGCATAATTAACGTTAATTATTTCCCTTTGAACCCGGGTTTTCTTTTTTCCAGAAATGCGGATGTTCCCTCCTTGAAATCTTCGGTTCCGGTTGTTAAAGCAAAAAGAGATGCTTCCAAATTTAATCCTTGTGAAATACTTAAATTGTTGGATGCAACAACTGCTTGCAGAGCATAGCGGACGGCAATTTGCCCTTTGGAAACTATGACGTTGGCAATTTGCAATGCTTTATCCATCAGTTCATCCGGTTTATAAACTTTATTTACCAAACCGATTCTGTATGCCTCGCCGGCGTCTATCATCTCTCCGGTTAAAATTAGTTGAGCGGCGCGACCCGAATTAATTTGTTTTGCCAAGCGCTGCGTTCCGCCGTACCCAGGAATTATTCCCAAGTTTACTTCCGGTTGCCCGAATTTTGCATTTTCCGAAGCAATCCTGAAATGACAAGCAAGAGCAAGCTCACAACCACCGCCAAGTGCGAACCCGTTTACCGCTGCAATTACCGGCTTGCCTAAATTTTCGATTAAATTAAAAACACCCTGTCCGAATTCAGAAAACTTTTTGGCGGAAATTGAATCTAAACGGTTCAATTCGTTTATATCCGCACCGGCAACAAAAGCTTTCTCCCCTTCTCCCGTTAAAATTGCAACGTAAATATCATCGTTGTTTTTAATTCCTGTGAAAACTTCTTTAAGTTCCAACAGCGTAGCTTCATTCAACGCATTTAATTTTTTGGGCCTGTTAATTTTAACAATTGCCACTTTGTCGTTAATCTCAAATAAAATATTTTGAAATTCCATTTCAACCTCGGTTATATTGTTGCAAAGATCGGTATTCTTATTCTCAAGTCGAATGAAATAAACTGATTATCCGGGGAAAAATGATAATAACCCATCACATCTAAAAGAAACATCGAGAACCCTGCTCCGGCATGAAAGCCGAATTTGGTTAATGTTTCAATTATATCATTCTTATGTAAGTCGAATTTATATTGATGTAAATTTTCCAGAACGGAAAACGACAAACCCGCTTCCAGAACAGGCATTAAAAGTACAATGTTTTTTATTACCGGTTCGAAATAATAGCGGGCTCCTACATCCATGCTTATAACATTGGTGGAAAAATTACTGTAATCCGATATTCTGTAGAAATCTTGATCGCCTGCATAATGTTGATAACCGAATTTAGAATAAAGAAAAACGGGAAGGACTTTATTGTCGGTGTATGAAAATCCTACATCTATCCCTTCACCCAAACTCAATTTCTCGGCAAAAGAACCCAGCGGGAAACGTGGACCGACACCAATTGACATGAATAATCCTTTCGCTTCACCGAATTTAAATATTTGCGCGTTTGTTGATATAACAAACAAAAATAGTAACGGAATAATTTTTTTCAATCCGGTTTCAACCTTTACTTAAAAAGTTTAGTACCAACTCCGAACTCGTAAACCAGCTTGCCACCGTGCTCGCCGGTTTCGTAAATTAATAATAAACCAATAACCGCTAATATAACAAAAGTTACTTTCAACATTTTGGTAAACTTTTTCTTATTGGTAAGGTAAAACCTTCCAACAAGTAAAAACGTAAAATACCACATTGTTATGGTTGCATAAGTTTCGTGTTCTTCTATCATTTCTTTAAGAACAACGGGTACGTTAAAAAATCTTTCGACGTTTTCAGCCGCTTGGTTTCCCGTAAGTACAGCTGCTACTCCGGCAATCACACCCAATAGCAAAAATCCGTTAACCATCTTATGATATTTCGGATCTTCATAGAAGAGATTTATAAATTCGAACAGAACGTAAAGTGAAAACATTGCTACCGGGAAATGAATAATTACCGGGTGAATTTTCGATAAAATTTCCATATTAATACTCTATTTTGTATAGAAATAGACCTTGTGGCGGAGCCGTCTGCCCGGCGGCATCTCTGGTTTTTGCTTCCAAAATTTCTTTTATTGTTTCTACCGGCGATTCGTTACCGTACAAATCAAGTATTGTCCCAACCACAGTTCTAACCATTCCGCGCAAAAATCTGTTTGCTTCAATTCTGAAAATAACGAATTTATCATTACCGCTCCATCTTATTTTTGTAACGTTGCAAAGGCGGTCGGGTGTTTCAATTTTTTTTCTCGTGAAAGAAGTAAAATCGTGTTCGCCCAATAATACTTGGGAAATATTGTTAAGCCGGTTCAAATCCAACTCTTGAAATGTGGTGTTGAACCAAGAGTACTTTAAATAAAACGGTGATTTAAATTTCGTCAACAAATAAAAATAAGTTCTTCTTTTTGCATAATACCTTGCGTGAAAATTCCAATGTGCTTTTTCGGCTTTCAGAATCGAAATATCGGACGGCAAAACAGCATTGAGCGAATGTTGAAATTTATATAAATCCAATTCAACTGGAATTCTGAAATTCGCTACTTGTCCCAAAGCATGAACTCCGGCATCGGTTCTTCCGGAGCCTGTTACTTTCACCTCTTCGGTAGTAATTTGTTTAATGGCAGCGGTTATTTTGTCTTGAACCGTATTGCCGTGCGGTTGGGATTGCCAACCGTTATATCTCGTGCCGTCGTATTGAATTATAAGTTTATAATTATACATAATTGTTTTTTTAATAAATGCAAATCTACAAAAAGCATATAAATATTGTTTGTCAACCGTATTAAAAATTAATGTCAATCTACAACAGATACAAAAAAGCCCGACTTTTTATAAGTCAGGCTAACAAACAAAAGTTTAACATTAATAAAATAAATTTTTTGAAATTTAATTAAAATCTTTTGCTAAAAATCAATTCAAATGTTGATGGCATTGCCGGCGGGTTTTTGACACCGAACGATAAATTCCAACTGACGTTTTGTTCCAGATTTTTGTTATATGCCGCAACCAGACGAACAGCATTAATTGCGCTTATTATCCTGTTCAAAATCAAAGCACCGGCGGCAAACCGGATATTGTTAAATGCATTTTCGCTTGAAAGCCAGATATTTCTGAATTCCCTTCTCTGTGCATCGCTTTGCCAATGCCAATAATATGTTTCCGGGTCGTAAGTTTCATCGAACTGCCGGTTAAGTTCCTTCTCCGTGTTGAATTGATTTACATCGTTGTAATAACCGATATCGGCGTAGAACTGATCGTCTTTGTTAGAGGGATTGATTCCGGCACGTGACTGTGCAAATGCGATATAATTATCTTTTTGGAAATTTCCGTAA
Source organism: Melioribacteraceae bacterium (assembly GCA_026983955.1). Taxonomy (GTDB): domain Bacteria; phylum Bacteroidota; class Ignavibacteria; order Ignavibacteriales; family Melioribacteraceae; genus BMS3ABIN04. Next base: position 11,039 of record JALSTB010000187.1, on the reverse strand, counting down.
ATATTAAATCCGGCAACGGTTCCCCATAAAACGGCATCGGCAATTGTGAAATACTTTCCTTTCTCAAATGAACCGGCGTATAATTCTCCCATTCCCGGTAACAACAGAGAATATAAAATTGCCAGCATGGGTTTTTTCTTTTCGAATTTTACGCCCAAAATGTTTTGTCCTTGAATTTCTTTGTCAATACGGATTTGACTCTTAAGTTTTAATAAATTTTCTTGCGGGAGCTGGGCAAATACCGAATAGGTAAAAACCGAAAAAATTAAAACAAAAATTTTCATAACTTATCCGTTTGATACTTCAGAAAATATTTTACTGTTGTCAAGTTCGACCAAGCAACCGTTATTTGTTACTTCTGTAATATTAACTGTTTTAAAATTATTAACCAAGGCAGAATTAAATGGATATTTCACCCTGATGTAATTTGAGGTAAACCCGTAAATAAAGCCATCTTTTTCCGCCGCTTCGAATAACACTTCCGCTTTTTTTCCTTTCATTTTTTCATAAAAGGCAGCTCTTTTCTTTTCGCTTAAAATTCTCAACATGTTATTTCTTCTACGCCGTTCATTTACAGGCACTTGATTTTCCATCTTTATCGCTTCGGTGTCCGGGCGTTCGGAATATGTAAAAACGTGGAGGTAAGAAACCGGCAATGATTTAATGAAATCGTAAGTGGCGAGAAAATCTTCTCCGGATTCGCCCGGGGAACCGACAATCACATCAACACCAATTCCCAAATCCGGAATTTTTTCCACCGCTTTGTAAATCAAATTTTCGTAACCGGCGGTTTTGTATCTTCTGTGCATCAATTTCAAAATCTTATCACTTCCGCTTTGCAACGGGATATGAAAATGATTGGCAATTTTTTTGGTGGAAGCAGCCAATTCCAAAATTTCATCCGAAAGCAAGTTGGGTTCTATTGAACTTATTCTGATTCTGAATTCACCATTGAGATTAACAAATTTTTCCAGCAAATCTATTAAGCGGGCATTGATATTTTTACCGTAATCTCCAACATTAACTCCGGTTAGAACAATTTCCTTATAACCTTTATCGAGCAGAGCCTTAAAATTATCTACGGCTGTCTGAATATCAACGCTCCGGCTTTTACCGCGTGCAAGCGGAATTGTACAAAAAGAACACTTGTAATCGCAACCGTCTTGAATTTTAAGAAACGCTCGTGTACGGGAGTCGGCACCGGTTGAATATGCAGGATGGAATTGACTTAATTTATCCGAGGGTGTAACATGTATGCAAGAAGGATTCCCTTCTTCAAGTTGATTGAGATGATTTATTATCTCAAATTTTTCATTACTGCCAAGAACCAAATCCACGCCGTCAATTGCCGCAATTTCTTCGGGTCTGAGTTGGGCATAGCAACCGGTAACAACAATTTTAGCACCGGAATTTAATCTGAGTGCACGCCTAACAACTTGCCGGCATTCTTTTTCGGCATTTTCCGTAACAGTACATGTATTTATTACATAAACATCCGCTTTGTTCCGGAAATCAACAATCTCATAACCTTCCTTCAAAAATTGATTCCCAATTGAGGATGTTTCTGCAAAATTAAGTTTACAACCCAGTGTGTAAAATGCTACTTTGTTCGGCATTATAATTAATTTTTTATTTATAAAAAAAGGCTGCAAAAGAAAATTTTCCCATGCAGCCTCAATTTATCAAAAAATGCGATTACTTGCTTTCGCTTTCTTCTTCGGTTGAAGATCCGGATTCGCCTTCACCTGCTTCAGTTTCTGCCGACGCTTCCTCTTTGGATTCGGTTTCCGTTTTTTCTTCCGCACCGGTGGTTTCTCCCTTTGCTTCTTCCGTTTCCGTTCCGGTTTCTTCCGCTTTGGCTTCATCAGCTACGGCTTCTTCTTTTGCTTGTTCCGCTTTCTCTTCAGCAGGTTTTGCCGCCGGAGCTTTTTGTTCCGTATGTTCGTAAGCGTTAAATACCGAAGAATCGAATTTCTGGGTTTCGGCATTACGGATATCTTCAACTTTAACTTTATCAAGTTTATGTGTTTTGATGTATTCTTCTATTTCTTCATCCGTTTTTTCCTTAAGTGCAGCCAGTGAACTCAATACGATTCGCTTTTTATCTTTATTGAATTCAATCACGATTAAATCGAGTTCGGTACCGACCGGAAAATTGAATGAAAGATTTTTGATTTTGGAAGTTGAAAGCTGTGTAGCGGGAACAAAACCGTCAACGCCTTCGGGTAACTCTGCAATAACGCCTTTTTCAATTATTCTTACAACCTTTCCGGTCACTTTCTTTCCGACGGAATAAATCGTTTCGAAATTGTCCCAAGGATTGTCTTCCACTTGTTTGTGTCCGAGGGAAATTTTCCGTTGTTCGGCATCGATACTGAGAACCACAACTTCCAATTTCTCACCTTTTTTAACTATTTCTCCGGGGTGGCGTACTTTTTTCGTCCAGGACAAATCGGAAATGTGAACCAGTCCGTCTATACCCGGTTCAAGTTCAACAAACACACCGAAATTGGTAAGGTTTCTCACCGTTCCCACATGTTTTGAACCGATTGGATATTTTTTCATCAGTTCTTGCCAAGGGTCGGGGGTAAGTTGTTTCATTCCCAACGAAATTTTCTTTTCGTTTTTGTCCAGGCTTAAAATAACCGCTTCGACAACTTGCCCCATCGAAACAAATTGTGAAGGATGACTTATGTGTTGAGTCCAACTCATTTCCGAAATATGAATTAATCCTTCAATACCTTTTTCGATTTCGATGAATGCCCCGTAATCGGTAAGGGAAACAACGCGACCGGAGACTTTATCGCCAACTTTGTATTTTTCGTCGATATTTTCCCAAGGATGCGGAACCAATTGTTTCAGACTAAGGGAAATTCGTTTTTTCTCTTTGTCGAAATCGGTTACCACAACTTTTATTTTTTCATCAAGTTTAACAACTTCGCTCGGATGATTGATTCTTCCCCAACTCAAATCGGTAATGTGAATCAATCCGTCCACACCACCAAGATCGACGAACACTCCGAAATCGGTAATGGCTTTAACAATTCCTTCAAGAATTTGACCTTTTTCCAGTTTTTCGAGAATTTCTTTTCTTTGATCGGATATTGTTTCTTCAATCAATGCTTTATGCGAAACCACAACGTTTTCGGTGGGAATATTTATTTTCACAATTTTGAAATCCATGGTGCGACCGACGAAAGCATCGAAATCCCGCACGGGTCTTATATCGATTTGGGATCCGGGCAAAAATGCTTCTATTCCCATTAAGTCAACAACCATTCCGCCTTTAATTCTTTTTAGAATTTTACCGGTGAGAATAGTTTCATTTTCGTAAGCTTTAATAATTTCAGCCCAAACTTTCAGGAAGTCGGCACGTTTTTTACTCAATACCAAGTTTCCTTCGTCATCTTCCACGCTTTCGATAACAACATCAACTTTAGCGCCAACGGTTAGGTCTTCGGTTGATGAAAAATCGGATTTGGGAATTGTGCCGTCGGATTTGAATCCAACATCAATTACCACATTATCGCCTGCAAAGCCAACAATTGTTCCGGTGATAATTTCACCTTCTGTAAAATCGCGGAATGATTCGTCGTATAGTTTTGCCAGGGTTTGTAATTCTTCTTCCGAATATTCTTCGGCGTTCATAAATTTAAGGTTATCCAGTGTCGATTCCTTCTTTTCATCGAGAGCTTTTTCTTTTTCTGCTTCGCTCATTTAACCTCCTAAATAATAATTGCTGTAATCACTAATTCCGCCATCAAAAATTAGTATTACAGTGTTTAATTTGGTTTAACATAACAACTATCGATGGCTTTGTTAATTTTGCATTTCTTTTTTTGCTTTAATCTCTTCCACTTTTTTTATAATGTTTTCAATCTCTTGTTCAATAGTCAAATCCGTTGTATCAAGTTCATACGCATCTTCGGCTTTGGAAAGCGGACTGACTTTACGTTGACTGTCAATCGTATCCCGCTTTTTCAAATTTTCTTTCACTTCATCAAAACTTACGTTGTTTCCTTTTTCTTGGTATTCCAAGTGGCGCCTTGTTGCCCTTTCATCCAAATCGGCTGTTAAATAAATTTTCAAATCCGCATTGGGAAATACAACGGTTGTTGTATCCCTTCCCTCGGCAACCAAGTTTCCGTTCTCCCCCATCTTCCTTTGAATTTTTACAAGTTCTTGCCTTACTTCGGGAATACGGCTAACCTCACTTACTTTTGCGTTCACTTCCGGTGTTCTGATATGCTCGGTAACTTCTTCGCCGTTAATAAATACTCTTGTTAAACCGTTTTCAAATTTCAACTCGATTTTAATATTTTTCACCAAATCAATTACTGCATCGACATCGTCAACAATATTTTTCCGGATGGCAAGGTAAGTTATGGCTCTGTACATTGCACCGGTATCCACGTAAGTAAACCCCAATTTCTCAGCCAAATTTTTTGCAACCGAGCTTTTTCCCGATGCGGCAGGACCGTCTATTGCTATAACTATTTTTTTACACATAGATTTTAAAATTAAGCATTTCTTTTTTGAGTATCAATAAAAATTTACCTAAATTTATTTGCTATCTGTTTGTAATATAATAACTTAGTTTTTATTTCATTGCAAAGGTTTATATGAGTTTTCTAAGTTGGATTTTTGTAGGAGCAATTTCAGGTTGGCTGGCAAATGTTATAACAAATAACAAAAAACGCCCGGGATGCTTTTTTAACATTGTGCTGGGAATAATAGGTGCTTTCATCGGTGGATTTTTGATAAAAATTATGGGTGGCCGCGGAGTAACCGGATTCAATTTGTGGAGCATAATTGTTGCAACCTTTGGCGCGGTCGTTTTGATTTGGGTTGTCCGTTCAATTCAAAGCGATTAATTTTCCAAAAGAATCTTCATCATTTTCTCATGCACGTATCCGTTGGAAGACAAAAATTCGACTGAAAAGATAGAAACCTCTTCTCCCTTGAAATTCGTTACTTTGCCTCCGGCTTCCTCAATAATTAACTTGCCCGCACAAATATCCCACGGATGTAATGACACTTCCCAGAAGCCGTCGAACACACCTTCGGCAACATAGCAACAATCGATAGCCGCAGAACCCAACCGCCGTACGGCACGGGAATTTTTAAGAAATGCAATAAATTTTCCGTAAACGTTATTCGGATTTTCCGATACGTTATACGGAAAGCCCGTGACTAATAAACTTTTACGTAAATCGGAGTTTTTGCTTACACTTAATTTTTTACCGTTTGCAAAGGACCCGCTTCCCTTTTCAGCCGAATAAATAACATTTCGCATAATATCGTAAACCACACCGGCAATAATTTCCCCGTTTTTCACTACACCGATTGATACGGCGAATATCGGTAATCCGTGCGCAAAATTTGTGGTTCCGTCAACCGGATCGATTACCCACAAATAATCGGAATTACCTTCTTTACCGCTGCCTTCTTCCGATAGAATATTGTGCGATGGGAATTCTTTCTTTATAAAATCAGTTATTAACTTCTCCGATTTTTTATCGGTTTCGGTAACCAAATCGGACAAATTGGATTTATATTCAACCGAATGATGCTTACCGAAATCCGCTTTTATCAATTCACCGGCTTCCTTTGCCACTTCAACAACTTTTTGCAACATTTTTTACTCCGGATTTTATAACATAAAAATATTCTATTCCTATTCAATAAACAACTTGTGGGAATCCCAATACTAATTTCTTGATAGCCCTTGCTAATTTTGGTATATTATTTTTCTTAATTAATTAAAAAATGTGATTGATATGAACGACGAAATAAACGTAAATTCAACGGATGAGACCGTAGTTGAAGATATACCGAAAGTACTGCCCGTATTACCTTTAAGAGATACAGTTATTTTTCCTTATATGATTTTCCCCGTGCTTGTAGGCAGGGAACAATCGATAAAAGCGGCAAATTATGCACTGGATAACTCAAAGTATATTTTTTTGGCAGCCCAGAAAAATCCGGCGATTGAAGAACCGACCGCAGACGATATTTACCGGGAAGGTACGATTGCCAAAATTATTCAAATTTTGAAACTGCCGAACGGATTAATAAAAATTTTGGTCGACGGTGTAATCCAAGGGAAGATAAAAAAATATAAGAAAAACCCGGATTTCTTCGAAGCGGAAATAGAAGTCATTATACCACCGAAAGAAGACGAGAAAGAAATCAATGCACTTATAAGGCAATTGACCGCACAATTTAAAGAATATGTAAAGATTAACAGAAATATTCCCCCCGAAGCCATTAACGCTTACGAAAATATAGAAGAGACCGATAGAAAAGTTTTTTACGTTGCCGCAAACATTAATCAACCTATTGAAGCAAAGCAATCCATTCTGGAAAAGATTTCGCTGAAAGATCAAATTTTCACACTAATCAAAATTCTCAAATCGGAAATTGACATACTAAAAGTTGAAAAAGAGATTGAGAATAAAGTCCAGGAAAATATTTCAAAAACGCAGCGAAAATTTATAATACAAGAACAAATCAGAATATTACAAGAAGAATTGGGCGAAGATGCCGATGTTTCACCGGAATTTCAAAAGTTAAAAGATAAAATAATTAAAGCTAAAATGCCAAAAGCCGTACAGGAAAAGGCTTTCGAAGAGTTAAACAAGTTGAAAAAAATTCCGCCCAGTTCCCCAGAAACCACAGTAATAAGAAATTACCTCGATTGGCTTTGCGATGTACCGTGGTACAAAAAAACAAAAGACAATCTCGATATTAAAAACGTTAGAAAAATTTTGGACGAAGACCATTTCGGATTGGAAAAACCGAAAGACCGGATTGTGGAACACATTGCGGTATTGAATTTGGTTAAAGAAATGAAAGGACAAATTTTATGTTTTGTAGGTCCTCCGGGAGTTGGAAAAACATCACTCGGTAAATCAATTGCCCGGGCACTCGGGAGAAAGTTCGTACGGATAAGTTTGGGCGGAGTAAGAGACGAAGCGGAAATCCGTGGACACCGCAGAACCTATATCGGTTCCATGCCCGGCAAAATAATTCAATCGATGAAAAAAGCCGGAACAGTAAACCCAGTTATGCTTCTGGATGAAATAGATAAAATGAGTATGGATTTCCGGGGCGACCCTTCCTCTGCCATGCTAGAAGTGCTTGACCCCGAACAAAATCACAGCTTTATGGATCATTACCTCGATACGGAGTATGATCTTTCCAAAGTTATGTTTATTACCACCGCCAACGTGCGGTACAATATTCCTTTGCCGTTACAAGACAGAATGGAAATTATTGAACTTCCGGGTTATTTGGAATTTGAAAAATTGGAAATTGCAAAAAGGCATATCATTCCAAAGCAACTTAAAGCGCACGGACTTGATAAATACGATGTGAGTTTTACGGATGAAGCGCTGAAAAAAATCATCAAAGAATATACAGCCGAAGCCGGAGTCCGTAATTTGGAACGGGAAATTGCCACTAATTTGCGTAAGACCGCACGCGATATCATTTTAACACAATCGGGTAACGGAAAAAAGGGCAAGAAAAAAATCAAATATGTTATTGATGAAAAGAAAGTTGAAGAAAATTTGGGTGTTCCTAAATTCAAACAATCGAAAATAGAAAAGGAACCCCAGGTAGGAAGCGTTACCGGCTTGGCATGGACAAGCGTTGGCGGCGATATTTTACCCGTAGAATGCACAATTATGAACGGAACCGAAAAACTTACCCTTACCGGTCAACTCGGTGAAGTGATGAGAGAATCCGCACAAGCCGCCTTAAGTTATTTACGCTCGAACGCTAAAGAACTCGGAATACCGCAAAATTTCTACAAGAACAAAGAAATCCACATCCATTTGCCCGAAGGTGCAATACCGAAAGACGGTCCTTCTGCCGGTATTACAATGGCTATGGCGATGTATTCTTCAATTACAAAAAAACCTGCGAAATGCGACGTGGCAATGACGGGCGAAATTACCTTGCGCGGTAATATTTTGGCAATAGGCGGACTGAATGAAAAACTGCTTGCGGCAAAACAGAGCGGAATTAAAAAGGTCTTGATTCCCAAAGATAATGTTAAAGACCTGGCAGAAATAAAAAACGAAGTAAAAGACGGTCTTGAAATAGTGCCGATTAAAACAATCAAAGAAGCAATCCCGCACGTTTTCACTATAAGAAAATCAGCAAAGAAAAAAACAAGTACACGCAAAAAGAAATAATGTTTGTCGAAAACACAAATACAGGAATAATTCCGGAAAAAGAAATATTTGAAAATCTTCTGAAAGATATGGAATCGTTATTGGAAGAAAACACGCCTCCTTTATCCAACATATCGAATTTCATATCGTTAATTAATGATGCATTTCGGAAAATCAGTTGGATTGGATTCTATTTTGCGAAAAACGATATATTATATCTCGGACCTTTTCAAGGTAAAGTGGCTTGCACAAAAATTAAAATAGGCAACGGTGTTTGCGGAACCTCGGCGGAAAAACGGGAAACAGTAATTGTGGAAGACGTTCACAAATTTCCCGGACACATTGCATGCGATAGTGGTTCCAATTCGGAAATTGTAATTCCGATTATTCAAAATTCCCGTTTAATCGGCGTATTGGATTTGGACAGCTACAGTTTCAGCGCCTTTTCGGAAATTGATAAAATTTATTTGGAAAAATTAGTTAAATTATTAACCGACAAAGTTAATTTTGAATCGTTCACAATTTAAAATTACGGGAGAGTAAAGTTGGCATTCATTGTAACAGCACGTAAATGGCGACCTCAAAGATTTGATGAAGTTATCGGTCAAGACCATATAACCCGGACGCTAAAAAACGCAATTAAGAAGAACCGGATTGGTCACGCTTATTTATTTGCCGGACCGCGTGGAGTAGGTAAAACAACAACCGCCCGAATTTTAGCCAAAACATTGAACTGTTTGAATCCTGTTGACAGTGAACCGTGCAACGAATGTGAAATGTGCAAAAAATTCGATTCTTCCCAAACCCTCGATATTATCGAAATTGACGGTGCCTCCAACAGAAGGATTGAGGAAATACGTACTTTAAGGGAATCGGTTAAATATGCCCCGACGGTCGGCAACTACAAAGTTTACATTATAGATGAAGTTCACATGCTGACTACCGAATCGTTTAATGCGCTTCTTAAAACCCTCGAAGAACCTCCGGAACACACAATTTTTATTTTTGCAACAACCGATGTTCATAAAGTACCGTTAACAATTGTTTCACGGTGCCAAAGGTTCGATTTCCGCAGAATCGAATTGAAAGAAATTAAATCGGTTCTTAAAAAAATAGCTGATGCCGAAGGGATTAAAATTGATGACGAATCTTTAACCATTATTGCAAAAAAAGCCGACGGTGCATTGAGGGATGCGGAAAGTATTTTCGATCAAGTCGTTTCCTTCTCAGGAAATGAAATTTCCGCAGACATAATCAAAAAAATGATGAATTTGATTGATGAAGAAATTTATTTTAAAATCTCGGATGCACTGCTCGGCAAAGACTATTCCGCCGCCTTCGATATTACGGAAGAAATTTACAGCAAGGGTTGGAATTATATAGATTTTATTAACGGATTAGTGGAACATTTTCGAAATATTCTTTCGGTAGTAATCAAAAAAAACAATTCTCTTATTGAAGCAAGCGAATCAACAAAAGAAAAATATCTTGAATACAAAACCGAATTCGGCGAAGGCGATTTGTTAAGAATTTTAAATTTTCTGAACAAAGTGCAATACGAAATAAAACAAACACAAAACGTGAAACTGAAAGTTGAAATTTCGCTCTTTCATTTAATAGGTTTGGAAAAATCCTCAACTATTACGCAAATTTTGGAAGAGTTAAAAAAAAAGGATAATCGCATAAGTTCTCAAAGTGTAAATCAAACCAAAGCTACAGAGAAACCTTCCGGCACAAAAATTTCAGGTAAAGCGAAAAATATAACCGTGAAAGAGACCATTTCGCTGGAATCTCCAACCATAGAGAAAACACTTAACAAAAGCGAGCTTGATTTCAATACAATTGCTCAACATTGGGAAAAGTTAATAAATACAGTTACTCAAGAAAAATTTATTTTAGGTGGAATTCTATCGTCGGTTAAACCTGTAGGATTCTCAAACAATGTTATAAAAGTAACTGTAGAGCATGAAGACGACATATCGATACTGAAAGAAGAATGCAACTATCTTCACCAAAAAACGAATGAAGTTTTCGGTACAAAATTAAAATTCGATTTTTCGAAAGATTCCGGAATAACAAGCGCTTGGGGAAAAGCCGAGCCTACCTCCGGAAAAAACGGCATTGAAACATCAAACGAAGATGACCTTTATGTAAAAGAAATACTAGAAAAGTTCGGCGGAAGGGAAATAAAATAATTCGATTTAAAATAAAAAATCCGGCATAAAAGCCGGATTAAAATAAAAATCTGGCAACTACCTACTCTCCCACCATTAAAATGGCAGTACCATCGGCGTTTAGGGGCTTAACTTCTCTGTTCGGAATGGGAAGAGGTGTATCCCCCTAGCTATAGTCACCAGAAAACTTAAAAATCGCAAAGCGAATAAAAAGTTCACACAAAATTAATAAGATTGAATGAGTAAGAATCCGAATCAAAACCATCTTTTAATAAATTTTATGGATAAGTCTCACGACCAATTAGTACTGCTCGGCTAAATACATTACTGCACTTACACCTGCAGCCTATCAACCTCGTCATCTCCGAGGGGTCTTCAGTGCCAAAAATGGCAGGGATACCTAATCTTGAGGTGGGCTTCGCACTTAGATGCTTTCAGTGCTTATCCCTTCCGAACGTAGCTACCCAGCGGTGCCGCTGGCGCGACAACTGGTGCACTAGAGGTTCGTTCACTCCGGTCCTCTCGTACTAGGAGCGACTCCTCTCAAGTATCCTGCGCCCGCATAGGATAGGGACCGAACTGTCTCACGACGTTCTGAACCCAGCTCACGTACCGCTTTAATTGGCGAACAGCCAAACCCTTGGGACCTTCTTCAGCCCCAGGATGCGATGAGCCGACATCG
>JALSTB010000186.1 GCA_026983955.1 Melioribacteraceae bacterium | reverse complement strand
TGAAGTATTTGTTAAGGTGATTTTGTTCTTCCTCGTTTAATTCATCAATCGAAACCAGTTTGATATTGTTTTCCCTCAGCTCTGGTACAATCGTATTGTGCCAAAAATCGTATACCAGCTCCATCATCGACTTAACTTCTTTTTCGATCAGTCGAAGTTCTTCGTAAGGGGTAAGACCGTCAATTTTCGGCTCAATAATTTTAGCACGGAGCTGTTCTTTGATTCCGGCAACGCGAATCATGTAAAATTCATCAAGGTTCGAAAAGAATATGGAAATAAATTTCACACGGTCGAGCAATGGTAATTCGGGCGACAAAGCTTCATCGAGCACGCGCTTGTTAAAATCGAGCCAGCTTATTTCCCGGTTGAAAAAATTTCCGGGCTTAAAATATTTTTGCAGTTTCGGCCGTTTAAGCATAAACTTTTCGTCTAATGTGTGTGATCGTCATGTTCGATTTTAATTGCCGATGTGTAACTTTCCAAATCATAATTTATGTTTTTCTCCGGCATCGGCAATCGGCGGACTTTAACGTTCGCTTTGTTCAAAAAGTAATCGGCTTGTGTATTGTGGTAATCGGAAAAAACAACAATTTCCTTAATGCCTGCACCGATTAATGCTTTGGCGCAATTGGTGCAAGGCATGTTCGTAACGTATGCCGTTGCTCCTTTGGTGCTTACGCCGTGAATTGCACATTGTAAAAGTGCATTCATTTCGGCGTGAATCGTACGGATACAGTGGTTGTCTTCAATCATACAGCCCACATCTTCGCAGTGATCGTCTCCGGGTATCGATCCGTTGTATCCAGTTGCCAAAATTCTTTTGTCCTTTACTAAAACGCAACCTACATGCATTCTAGGACACGTGGCGCGTTCCGATACAAGCATTGCAACCTTAAGAAAATATTGATCCCATGCCGGTCTTTTGCTCATTTGAACTCCTGTTTTTTTGCCGGATTAACCTGATTTTAAAGATAAGTAACTTTTTCAAATTTTGCGGGGATTTTCTTCAAGGTGAAATGAATTTATTTTTTCAAAATTATTTCGAAAGTTGTTCCTTGGTTAGGTGTGGAATTTTTAACGTAAATTTTACCTTTGTGGTAACTTTCTATAATTCTTTTCGATAAGCTCAAACCCAAACCCCAACCGCGTTTTTTCGTACTGTAGCCGGGGCGGAAAACGTCTTTTTTATTTTTGGCCGTTATTCCTTTTCCCGTATCGGAAATTTCAATGCGCACAACTTTATCGTCTTGGGTAATTTTGAAATCAATATTACCGTTTTTGGTTGATATCGCATCCAAAGAATTCTTAATCAAATTTTCGATAACCCATTCGAACAAATCGGGATTAATCCGTGCCCGCGCCTCAGTTTCACCCTGTATATTCAATTCCACATTCATTCCTTTTTGCGGAATTCTTTTCTGGTAATATCTTACGGCGGTTTCTATTATGCTTCGAACGTTTAATTCTCTCAACTCCGGCTTCGAACCTATTTTGGAAAATCTTTTGGCAATTTTGTTTAATCTTTCCAAATCGTTTTCCATTTCGTCCGCCACATCCAAAACTTTATCCGGATCTTTGTAATGCAGTTTGAGAATTTCCACCCATCCCATCAAACTTGAAATCGGGGTGCCAAGTTGATGCGCGGTTTCCTTTGCCATACCTACCCAAATGTTCGATTGCTCTGTCCGCTTCAAATAACTGAAACTGACGTAAGCAATAACCAGGAAAAGCAATGCGAATAAGATTTGCAAATACGGATAATATTTTAATCTGTTGATTAAATCGGAATTACCGTAAAAAATTTTATTCAGTGTTTTGTTATTGACAATCACCAAGATGGGAGGATGGAGCGCTTCCAACTCCTTTATTTTCGATTCCAAAAATTTTTGTGCTTCTCCGGGCGAAAAGGATGAATCGATTTCTATGTTTTTTACTCCAACCCCGCCTTGGTAATAATTGATTTTTCCGAGCGAATCGGTTAAAATCAATGGGAAATCTATACGCTTTACAATATTTTCGAAAATGAAGGTAAAATCCTGGCTTTTCTCGGGTGAAGCTTGTGCAATGAATTCCAACCCTTTTGCAAATAACTCCACTACTTGCTTTTCGCGTTTTTCAAGATCGCGTACGAGACTTTGCGTGTAGATTACCGTTCCGGCGGAAATTATTAAGGCTATAATCAGAAGCGCCAATTTTATATTTTTTGATAATGCCGAACCGTACATCGCTTTTAACGTAATTGAAAATTTCTTCAACAAATTTAACTGTTTTTAAGCTTAAAATTCGAATAAATTCAGGTTTGTTGTTGCAACCGTTATTTCAAAGTTTGCTAATCCTTATCCCTCTTCGTATTTTTCGATAATTTAATTACGGAATAATGATGAAAATTTATAACACATTAACGAAAAAGAAAGAAGAATTTATACCGGTTAATCCACCGAATGTGGGAATTTATGTCTGCGGTCCCACGGTTTACGATTATTTCCATATAGGAAACGCCCGGTCTTTTGTCATGGCCGATATAATTCAACGTTATATGCGTTACAAAGGTTACAAAGTAAAATTTGTGATGAACTTGACGGATGTTGACGACAAAATAATTAAAAAAGCAAATGAAGAAGGGGTTGATGCCAAAGAAATTGCGGAAAGATTTTCGGAGGCTTTCTTTGAAGATATAGAAAAACTAAAAGTGCGCCGTGCCGATGTTTATCCCAAAGCTACCGAACACATTGCGGAAATTGTAGATTTGATTAAGAAACTTGAGAAAAAAGGAATTGCATACAGAACGAACGGTGATGTGTTTTACGATGTACTTAAGTTCGACGGATACGGAAAATTAAGCGGGAAAAAACTGGACGAACTTGAATCCGGTGCAAGGGTTGAAGTAAATGAGAAAAAACATAACCCTCTCGATTTTGCATTGTGGAAAAGCGCAAAACCGGACGAACCGCATTGGGAAAGCCCTTGGGGCGAAGGGCGACCCGGCTGGCACATCGAATGTTCGGCAATGAGCATGAAACATTTGGGTGAAAGCTTCGATATTCATGCAGGCGGACACGATTTGATTTTCCCGCATCACGAAAACGAAATTGCACAAAGCGAAGGGGCAACGGGTAAGCCGTTCGTCAAATATTGGATTCATTTCGGATTCCTCAACATTCGCGATGAAAAAATGTCGAAATCACTCGGTAATTTTTTTACCGCTCGCGAAATACTAAAAAAATATCCCGCGGAAACAATCAGACTTTTATTCAGCCAAACCCATTATGCCAGTCCGCTTAACTTTAGCGAGGAATTGCTGAATTCCGTGAATAAAGGACTGGAAAAAATCACCAATTTTTATCAAACAATCAACGGTTTAATAAACCAAACGGATGAAAGCGCCGGATATCCGCAATTTGACGTACAAAAATTCTACCATGCTTTTGAAGCTGCAATGGATGACGATTTTAACACTCCCAAAGCCGTTGCGGTTATTTACGATTTTATAAAAGAAGCGAATAAATTAATTTCCGGTGAAAAAAATTACAGCAAAAACTTTTATGCGGATATTTTGAAATTTATGGACAAAACAGCCGAAGGGGTTTTGGGAATTGTACAAAAAGAAAAAGTTTCACAAAGCGATACTCCGGAAAAAGTGGACGAATTACTCGATTTGTTGATAAAAACCAGACTTGAAGCCAAGAAGTCGAAAAATTATCAACTTGCAGACATGATACGCGACGAATTGAACAAATTGGGTTATATTCTGCAAGATACAAAAGACGGTACAATCATTAAAAGGAAATAGAAGAGAACCGCAATGAAAACAGTAAATGTAAATAAAACAATTTTGTTTATACTTGTCTTCGCTCAAGTGTTGTTCGCACAAGGAACGGCAGGCTCCAATGCAAAATATGAGTACAGAACGTTAATCGATAAACCCACTGCCGGCATATTGGAAAAAGGCTTTGTCGGTGTTTCCCTCGACATGTTGCCGATGGGCGTTGTCATTTCAAAAATTGAGGTAGGCGTATTCGAAAATTTCAGCTTCGGAATTTCTTACGGTGCGGCAAATTTAATTGGTACCGGCGATCCCAAATGGTACAAACTGCCGGGCATAAATGTTAAATTTAAAATGATTAACGAAAGATTAACCGTTCCTTCCATCACGCTCGGTTTCGATTCACAAGGTAAAGGCTTGTATTTCGACGATTTAAAAAGATATGAAATTAAATCACCCGGATTTTATGTTGCCGCAGCAAAAAATTTCGAAATCTTCGGATACTTAAGTTTACATGCAATACTGAATTATTCGTTAGAAAGGGAAGACGGCGATAAGGATATTGACTTTGCAGTTGGAGTGGAGAAGACACTGGGACCTCAAATTTCCGTGATTGCCGAATACGATTTGGCATCGAATGACAACAGTGGAGCCGCTTTGGGCGAAGGAAACGGATACTTGAACATCGGCGTCCGATGGTCGGTTGGCAGCGGTTTTACAATCGGTATGGATTTGCGAAACATTTTAGATAACAAAAAGCCGAAAGAATTCAAAGCAGTTGACCGTGCAATCTTCGTTGAATACGTGAAGGGAATTTTTTAACCCGTAAATCTCATTTCTCAAATCAAACCGCATTTCCCTTCCTTTTCAGGGAACCCGTCCGATTTTTCACTGTATATTATTGTGAACATACAATATTCTGAACTATACAAAAAAATAATGCCGGTACATAAATTTGCCGGAAATAAGTATTTTTTAACGGGCACGTAATTTGAGTATTAAAAATCGGTAAATACCGGAGGCAAAAAATGAAATGGAAAAGTTTATTAATCGGCTTGATCATAAGCGTGTCGCTTTCAGGTTGTTATACTCAATTGGCAACCGGTGACGATTATGCCGAATATAAAGAAAATGTGGACAAAACACGTATTGAAATTCCGGATTCATCCGGGGAACAATACGAAGATGAATATGCCTACAGCGACACATCGGAATATGCATACGAAGATGAAGAACAAGAATCGGAAGACCGCGATTACAACATCTACATAGACGAATATAACAACTACGATTTTTATCCGAGTCACAGAAGATTTTACTTCGGCTATTATCCCCGATTCGGAAGTTACTTTTCAATTGGAATTTACGACCCGTGGTATTGGGATTATTACGTTTACGATCCGTGGTACTGGGATCCGTTCTATCCGTCGTACATAAGTTACAATTTTTACTACCCTTGGGCATCAATTTATAATCCGTACTGGCGGCCTTATGTTTTTTACGGGTTCGGCAAAACCAAATACCGTACAAATTACTTTACAAGTTTGAGAAATACCGGTGGAAGAGGTTATACAAGAAGCAGAACACGTCACGGTTTGATGGATTTCGGTAGGGTTTCCAGATCATCAACATATAAACGTGGAACCGTAAACCAACGTGTTGACCTCAATAAAGGTAAAGTTGCGCGCAGTAAGGCAAGGGAAGAAATCAGAAAAGTTAAATCTTTAAGAAATTCCGGGCGCTCTTATACACACGAGAGAAAAATTACCAAGTCGAAAAAACAAGAAATAAAATCGAACCGTACAAAAGCACGTAAAAGCGTCCGTTCGTCAAAATCGTATTCCAAATACCGTAAAAGCAAGGGTGAAGCAAAAAAATCGTACAGAAAGAAAAGTACGGGCAGAAAGAAAGTTTACAAAAAGAAAACGCGTTATAAAGTAGACAACAAATCTTTCAGGTCGCCTAAAAGAATATACAGACCTAAAAGTAAGTCGGGTAGAACTAAAAAATATTCGGCGCCAAGAAAAAGCTCACGCTCAAAGAGTTATACTCCGCGGTCTAAATCAAGCCGCTCAAAAAGTTATTCACGACCGAAGAGCAACAGGTCTTCGTCCAGAAGCTATTCGCGTCCCAGCCGTTCTTCATCAAGAAGTTATTCAAGTCCGAGCCGTTCTTATTCGAGAAGTTACTCCTCTCCAAGCAGGAGTTCTTCATCGGGCAGAAGTTCCGGTTCACGCAGCAGCAGTGGAAGAAGCAGAAGGAGATAACGGATTATGCGTAGGGGTAAAATAAGTTATATTGGCGGCTTCTTAATGTTATCTGCTTTGGCCGGTTGCGTACCCGGAATTTATATTGGCGTGGAAATGGATTTTAGCAATGATGAGGATGAAGAATATGTTGAATACTATGAGGAAGAAGAATACGAAGAAGATGTTGTTAATGTTGATTTGGATGAACTCGAACGTCCCT
>JALSTB010000185.1 GCA_026983955.1 Melioribacteraceae bacterium | reverse complement strand
AGTGTAAGGTTAATTTACTTAAAATATAATTTTTTAATTCTTTATATTCACTTTCCTTCATAAAAAAATTGAATATATCGAACAAAGCCATTGTGGCAGTGGGTTCGTCCCCGTGCATTTGCGACCAAGATAGAACATTCACGGGTCCTTTCCCGATGGAAATAAGATAAATATTCTTTCCTTCGAGAGAAGTGCCGGCTTTTTTAATTTTGAACAACGGATTTGACCTTAACGAATTAATTAACTTTTCGATATCGTTATGTTTAACAAGCCTTTCTGCAAGAGCTTTTTCTTTGTATTGCTCGTAAGAATTATACAAGCTTTCTGTTAGATTAATTTGTGCCACGGCATTACCCGCAAATAAAACGAAATAACAGATAAATATTAATTTTTTCATCACAGTGAGTATTTAACTTACAAATGCAAAATACAAATTAAATTTACGGAATGAAACCTCTGTTGCGCAATACTGCCAGCAATCCGTTTTGTTTATTTCAACTTTTTTGTGTGGAGCGGAGTGAAGAATAAGTCAATAAAATGTTGATTTAATCTTAAAAATCCGTAAATTAGTATGTACGTTTGACGGTTCACCTTGGTGCATTAAACTTAAACTAATTTTTTCTTTTTGTGGTATGGGTAAGATAATTTCAATCGCTATTCCCAAAGGCGGTGTTGGTAAAACTACAACTGCAGTTAATCTTTCGCTTGCCCTTACCAAAAAGAAAAAAAGAGTTCTGTTAATTGATGTTGATCCCTCTGGTCAATGCCTTTCCTCATTCGATATAGATAAATCACTTCCACAAGGTAATATCTTCGATGTATTTAATTCGATAAAAAAACTTTCCGAGGTGATTTACCGGACGGAATATGCCAACTTGGACTGCATTCCCATGAAAAGGTCAACCTATCAAAATGAATTGCGTCTTTCGAATCTTGCCGAAAAAAGTTTAAATTTAAAATATGAAATAAGAAGTTTAGCAGTAAATTACGATTTTGTTTTTATTGATTGCCCGCCAACGTTAACCGGTACAACTGCCAATATGCTGAACATTTCAGATTCCGTTCTTATTCCGCTCAAGGCTTCCAAGTATTCTTTGGATGAATTGGGACGGATATTCAAATTTATCGATGAAATTAAAAAAACCGGTAATGCCGGTTTGGTTGTGGAAGGAATAATTTTGACGATAGATGAGCCGAAAACAAGAATTTCACATCAAGTGAAGAAAGAACTGATCCGTAAATATCCCACAAAGGTTTTTAACGTAACAATTCCCAAAACAGTTAAAGTGGATGAAGCTTCATTCGATAAAACCCCGATAATTATTTACGATGTGGATTCGGTATGCTCGAAAGCTTATTTGAAACTTGCCGATGAAATTATTTTGAGAAACGAAATGAGCGATTTGTTTTTCAAACATTAACATACTTTCCTTTATAACATTTTTAAGTTTAACGAATAATCAAATTTTTTAATAAATTGGTGGCAAAATTGCTAATTATTTAAATTATTATTTGAAACGTTTTATTGAAAGCCAAGTATGCAAGAACAGTTGCATTTCATATTAAATAATGAGGAAATAACGGGTGAATTTAACGGATCGTCATCTTTGTTAAGTTTTATCCGTAATACGAAAAAGCTTACCGGTACCAAGTTGGTTTGTCGTGAAGGCGATTGCGGTGCATGCACGGTATTGGTTGGCGAACTTATTAAAGGTAATGTTGAATACAGAACCGTTACATCCTGTATTTTCCCGCTCGCGAAAGTAAACGGCAAGCATGTTGTAACGGTTGAAGGAATAAACAATACCGGACTCACACCGGTTCAAAGTGAATTTGTAAATGAAGGTGCAACTCAATGCGGATTTTGCACACCCGGATTTATCATGTCGCTTACATGGTATTTGATTACTCATTCCGACTATGACTTATCCGGAGCAATAAACGCTTTGGGTGGAAATATTTGCCGGTGTACGGGTTATGCTTCAATTATCAGAAGTGCGGAAAATGTTATTAACGCTTTGAACAATGGAAATACAAACGGCAGCATAAATTTGCATAAATTAATTGAGCTGAATGTTTTGCCGGAATATTTTGCCGGTATCAAGATGCGTCTTGAAAAAATAAAAGAAAAAATCCATGCCGGAATTGTAACCGGAGACCAGCCCGTATGGGTTGGCGGCGGAACCGATTTGTACGTTCAAAAATTTGAAAGCCTTGTCGGTAGTCGCATCGCTTTAACCGAGCGCCTGGGCAGGTCTTATATACTCGAAGATAATAATGCAATCCGGCTTAGCGGAAACGCAACTTTCGAGGAATTTAAAAATTCCGGGGTGATAAAAAAATACTTTCCCGGATTACAGCGGCAATTGAATTTAATCGCATCGTTGCCCATCCGCAACAGCGCCACAATTGCCGGAAATATTGTTAATGCTTCTCCAATTGGAGATCTCACAATTATCTTGCTTGCTCTCGACGCTACTCTTGTTTTATCTGAAGATAAAAACAAAAGGGAAGTTAAACTGAAGGATTTTTACAAAGGATACAAGTCTCTCAATAAATCGGAAGACGAGATTATTACCGAAATATATTTTGAAAATAATTTTAAGAATCAAAAATTTAATTTTGAAAAAGTATCGAAAAGAACTTACCTTGATATTGCAAGTGTAAATACCGCAATGTTTGTTGAGTATACCGGTGGTGAAATAAAACGGTGCGGAATTTCCGCCGGAGGTGTTGCTCCCGTACCTTTGTTCTTGAAAAATACATCGGAATTTTTAACCGGAAAGAAAATCGAAAATGAAATTATAGAAGAAGCTTTGGATATCGCACAAAGTGAAATTTCCCCCATAAGTGATGTGCGGGGCAGTGAAGCGTATAAGCGGTTGCTTCTAAACCAGTTGATAAAAGCTCATTTCATTGAAATGTTTCACGCAAAAATTGATGTGAAGGAATTAATATGAATACCGATACAATAAAGCATGTTAAAGGCGAGTCGTTATTTGTGGATGATTACACTTTGCCGGAAGGAACATTGCATGCTGCGGTTTTCGATTCGACTGTTGCACATGGAAAAATAAAGCGGCTCGATATTGACAAAGCGCTTGATTTTATTGGCGTCCGGGCGGTGTTGACTTCAAAAGATATTCCGGGTGAAAATCAAATCGGGAACATAATTCCCGACGAAACACTACTGGCAGGAGATGAGGTGCACTTCACCGGCGAACCAATTGCAATAATTGTTGCCGAAACCCCCGAAATTGCAAGAGCTGCGAAAAATAAAATCGAAATTGAATTTGAAGAATTGCCTGTTATTACCGATCCGAGGGAAGCCTATGAAAAAGGAAGCTTGATTGCTCCACCGGTTACATTTTCAATGGGCGATGTCGATTCGGTTTGGAACGGTTGCGATGTTGTACTGGAAGGCAAAGTGGAAATCGGCGGGCAAGAACATTTGTACTTGGAAACGCAAGGTGCTATTGCTATTCCGGTTGAAGGCGGCGGAATAAAAATCATCTCTTCAACTCAAAGTCCTACCGCTGTTCAACGTGTAGCAGCCCGGATCTTGAATTTCCCGATGAATAAAATCGAAGTTGACGTTCTGAGGCTCGGCGGTGCTTTCGGCGGAAAAGAAGACCAGGCAACGGCTTGGGCGGTTATGGCCGCGCTTGCCACTCACAAATTGAAAAAACCTGTAAAGCTGGTTCTTGATAGACAAGAAGATTTAAGAATGACCGGCAAAAGGCACCCTTACTCGGCGGATTATAAAATCGGTCTTACTTCCGCTGGAAAAATTCTTGCCTACGAAGCAACATTTTATCAGAATGCCGGAGCGGTTGCCGACCTTTCTACGGCTGTACTTGAGCGCACTTTGTTTCATGCCACCAACAGTTATTACATTCCGAATGTAAAAGCAACCGGAATTTCATGCAGAACAAATCTACCGCCTAACACCGCTTTCAGAGGATTCGGTGGACCGCAAGGAATGTTTGTAATCGAAGCGGCAATTCACAAAGCCGCGCGTAAGTTGAACATTCCCGCTTATGAAATTCAAAAAAAGAATCTAATTCAAGACGGTGATAAGTTTTACTACGGACAACAAGTTGAAAACAGTAATGCCAAACGTTGTTTTGATGAAGCGGTTACGGAATTTAACCTTCCTGAAATGGAAGAAGAAATCAGAAAATTCAATTCCGCCAATCATTATATAAAAAAAGGAATTGCGTTGATGCCGGTTTGCTTTGGAATTTCGTTCACCAGCAGTTTTCTTAATCAAGCCAGTGCGTTGGTTCATGTTTATACAGACGGTAGCGTGGGGGTAAGCACAGCGGCAATTGAGATGGGGCAAGGTGTTAATCAGAAAATCCGCACCGTTGTTGCGAACACTTTTTCGATCGATATTTCACGTGTGAAAATGGAAACCACCAACACAACAAGAATTGCGAACACTTCTCCTACTGCGGCAAGCAGTGGCGCCGACCTTAACGGTAATGCCGCAATTATTGCTTCGAAAAATATTTTGGAAAGATTAAAAAAATCTGCTGCCGGCGAACTGAAGGTCGACAATCCGGATTTAATCGAAATCAAAAATGAAAAAATATTTTACAATGGTAAAATAACCCGGTTAAGTTGGGAAGAACTGGTGTGGAAAACCTATTTTAATCGCATCAGTTTGTCTTCACATGCTTATTATGCAACACCGGGTATTTATTTCGAAAGAAACATAAATCAAGGCTCACCGTTTGCTTATCACGTTTACGGTACGGCAATTATCGAATCGAAAGTTGATTGCCTGCGCGGAAGGTATGAAATAGAATCGGTCAACGTAATACACGATTTCGGAGAAAGCATCGATACCAAAGTGGATTTGGGACAAGCGGAAGGAGGTATTGTTCAAGGTATCGGTTGGCTTACGGTTGAGGAACTAGTGCAGAACGATGAAGGCAAGTTGCTTTCGAATTCGCTTTCCACATATAAAGTGCCCGATATTTATTCAATTCCGGAAAAAATGAATATACGGTTTTTGAAAAATTCCAAAAACAAGTACGGTCCTTTCAATTCAAAAGCAATCGGTGAACCGCCGTTCATGTACGGAATTGCTGCATATTTTTCTATAGTAAATGCAATGAATGAATTCAAAAATAACAGCGGAATGGAAATTTCGGCACCAATCACACCGGAAAAAGTTTTGCTTAATTTACATCAACAAGTAAAAACCGAAGCAACTGCACATTGAGATTATGTAAAATAACGAGAAAGGTTTTCCCGGATGAATGACATAAAGCTTTGGCATTTTTTGAAGAACGTTATTGAAAAGAACGGAAAAGTTGCTCTTTCGGTGGTTACGGATTCATCCGAATCTTCGCCGGGCAGACAAGGCTTTAAAATGGCTTTTACGGGCGAAGGAAAACAATCCGGAACAATCGGCGGCGGCGTGCTCGAAGCCAAAATTATCAGATTGATTCAAGAAGGATTCAATACCGGCACACGCAGTTTCATTAATGTTCTGCACCACGATCCCGCTTCGAAATTTGAAAAAAGCGGACTTATTTGCGGCGGAACACAAACCGTTGTTACTTATTTTCTAAATCCTTCCGATATTGAATTGGTTAACCGGATTATCGAAAAATTTGATAAACAAGAAGAATGTGTGTTGGTGATAAATCAAAATGGTATATCCCTTTCTTCAACAAGCAAACCATATAAAAGATATTTATTTAATATTAAAAACTTAAATGAATATGAGTACCGTGAAATATACGGGATAACGGATACGGTCTATATCATCGGCGGTGGTCATGTTGGACTTGCGGTTTCGAAAATTATGTCTTTGCTCGATTTTTATGTAGTTGTAATGGACGAACGGCAAAACATTTTTACTATGGAACAAAATAATTATGCGCACCGGAAGTTGGTTTGTAAATTTGAAGAAGCCGGAAAATACATAAGGGAAGGGGATTTGAGCTATGTAGTTATTGTTACCCCTATGCACAAAAGTGATAAAGCGGCTTTGAAATCGGTGATTGACAAAAACGTAAAATACTTGGGAATGATGGGAAGTAAAAGAAAAGTTAAGACGGTATTCGAAAGTCTGATTACCGAAGGGGTTGATCCCGCTAAACTCGAGCGGGTTCACACACCAATCGGTTTGGAAATTCAAGCAAACACACCGGAGGAAATTGCCGTCAGTATTGCTGCGGAAATAATCGGTATCAAAAACAAATCTTCTTTTAATGTGGAAAAATTATGAGCGATAAACTTTACAAAATATCTTTAACGCATTTATTGAAATGGATTCTCTCGGAAGAAAATGAAGGTAAGATATTCGGTATTTACAAGGAACAATTTTTTACTCCTTTGAAAACCGATCCGTTCAGATTATACAGATATAATCAATTATTGGAAACACCGGTTGGC
>JALSTB010000184.1 GCA_026983955.1 Melioribacteraceae bacterium | reverse complement strand
CGAAACTTAACTCAAAGCTCATCCTCGATGATATTTTGGAAAAGTTTTTCATCGTAATCAAGCTGTTGGCTCCGGTATTGGAATTCGTATTGGGTTTGGAATACGGACTGAATTCGTTTTTGTATAATTCGGATGTATTTCCCTCAAACCAGAAATCATATTCGGTTCCCCTTCCCTCCGAAGATTCCCCGAGAAAATTCGTAAATATTTCGCCGATGTCTTGAATCCCGTCGGCTTCTTCAACATCGACACCACGATTAAATTTATCAACATTTATTTTGTTAACAGCGATTTTTTCTTTTATTACTTTTTCATCAATATGCCATATTACTATACCGCTGCCTGGTAACGCCCAATCGTAATCGTCAACATCTAAAATAACACCTTCAAGCAAACTGACATTATCGTTATTGAAACCTTCCGGGTCGTCTTCATTAAAAGTAACGGTAACGGTATCGGAGCCTTTTCGGTAAGTAATAATACAGCCATTTGAGTTGGCATCACGCATCCGGTTTTCAATCAAATAATACTCCGTTGAATTTACCGGAATTTTTATAAGCGTGGTATCCGAAAACGATGCGGTTAGCCGGTTAACCAAAGTTTGCGTAATTTTACCTTCAGCAGGTTTAATTTCAGCCGGGGTTTCCCAACCGAGAAAAACTTTTTCCCAAGCTGACGGTTCCGGTGGAAACAAACCGCCGTAAGCAAAAATTGATTGTCCATCCATTAAGCCGAACCGGCCTATAGCGCTGTGTCCCGTTTCGGTATCGAACAAATCCGGCAATCCCATAAAGCTTGCTATGTTCGATACAATCAATCCGTTGATAGATAATTCGTATAAATATGACTCCCCAAAACTTGATGTTTCCCGCGATTCGGTTTCGGGAAGAATAACCGTGTTCGTTATTTTATAATCTCCATTATTTACGGGGAAGCCGGTAAAATCTTGACCAAAGACGGATTTAAATGAATTTTCATTAAAGAAAAGTGACGGCAAATCCTTTTCATTACCTAAAGAGCCTGGCAATAAAACTTCTCCGCCTACGCCCGCGTGAAAAATAACAAACAAATCGTATTTACCGAAATCAACATTGGCGAAAGTATTGTCTGCCAGCTGCCATACTTCTTTGGCAAAGTTGGCAAGCGGACCGTAATCGTTGTTTTTTTTATCCGGCGAGTAATAACGCATTGTTTTGGAAACGGTAATTACTTGCGGAAGTACGGTGTAATTAATTTTCACTTTGCCGTTCGACACCTTGGAATAATACCGTTTGGCAAATTCCAAATGACTTTTAAAATAGTTTGCATCGTGTGGTAGCGGATCGATAATGGAAGTGCCGTAGTCTTTTGTATAGATTGAACCGAATGTTCCGTCACCGAATGTAAGGTTGTAATCATCCGGTTGAAATTCCACCATCACGGCCAGAATGTTAATTGTATCTTGCTCATCCAGGCCAGAGGTTTGAACATTCGAATTTGGTGTCAATCTGATTTCAGGCAAAAAAGTTTGGGCAGATAAACTGCCCAAACCAAATATCAGTGATAGAAGGAAAAAATATTTTTTCATTATTTTCAAATGCCTCTGGGAAATCCTTTTTGATTCGTATATGCTCCGCCCCAACCTATAAGTAGCGTGAACCGTAGTGTATCGGAAAGCGGATGATTCTCACCGTCTTTGAAAACGTCGGTCGTTATATAACCGAAGTCAAATCCGTAAAGATCGTAACGGATACCGGCACCGAGAGTAATAAATTTTCTGTTGCCGTACGCCGGGTCCTCATAAAAGAAGCCTGTACGGAATGCAAATTTGAAATCTTCACTGCCGTACCAATACTCAAGTCCCATAGATGTAACAATATCCCTCAATTCTTCATTAAACGTATCGTCGAACCAAGCAGTAAAAATGGCTTCGTAAAATTTTGCTCTTGTTTTGTTACTGTCGGGTCTATCCACCAACAGTTTGCTGAAATCGAGAGTGTAGGTAAGTGAATTATACTCATCTTCGAACAAACGGAAAGCCATACCCAGGCGGAAGTTTGTAGGAATCGGATCGGCTTGAGCTTGATCGATGTAATAAATAGCGGGACCGATATTGCTCAGGTTCATGCCGAGACTGAATTTATTGCCAATATCACCGAGTAAAGGTAATTCAAGTTTTGCCGGTCTCCACATTCCGGCAATATCGAAACTAACCGAAGTGGCAACACCTACGCCTTTTTCACCTGCAGTTGGTTTATCGGAAAGGCGGCTGTGAATAATTCTGAAGTTAAATCCGAGCCCCCAATCGGGATGAACTTTTGTAGCGTAACCCAAAGTAAGCGCCGCATCGAAAGAACGGAAAGTACCGAGAGGGTCGGGCGAATCTTCACCGGTACGAATAAATTCACCGAAGTTCATGTAAGTAATACTTGCGGAAATGTTTCCGTCCAAATCATCGATATATTGACGGTAAGTAAGATAATCGTAGAACAGGTCATCCAAGCCGAATTGAGGCAGCCAGTTACTGTGAGTTATACTGATTTCGGTACCTTTCTGAAATGCCAAGCCGGCGGGGTTCCAGAAAATTGCAGCGGAGTTGTCCGCAAGTCCGGTACCCGATTCACCAAGACCACCGGCTCTTGAATCCGGTGCCAACAACAGAAACGGAACAGCAGCTTCACCTTGAGCTTTCACATAGTTATCCAAACCCGCAACAGTCACAAGGATAAACATCAACATTACTATTTTTTTCATTTTATTTCCTCCTGAAAATAATACTATTTTCGCGTTTTATAATTGATAAATTTTAATTTTACTTAATTATGGATAATTTTCCAAGTAAATTATCGTTGTAATCCCCGTTTAATGTTTTTACATTAACTTTATACAAATAAGTTCCATTAGCCAAAACATTTCCGTCTTCATCGGTTCCGTCCCAATCGATTTTCACAAATTTTTCCGGCAATCCTAACCGTTTTATTTCTCTGATCATCCTTCCGGCAATTGTATAAATTTTAATCGTTACATCTACCGGCTGGGTTAAATTGTGTTGAAAAGTAAAAGTAGTGCTACCCGAAAATGGATTTGGGTAATTATATAAATCTCTTACAACCAATCCGGCATCATCAACCA
Organism: Melioribacteraceae bacterium; assembly: GCA_026983955.1. GTDB lineage: Bacteria > Bacteroidota > Ignavibacteria > Ignavibacteriales > Melioribacteraceae > BMS3ABIN04. Next base: position 3,384 of record JALSTB010000184.1, on the reverse strand, counting down.
CTGTGAAGTTACTTTCCGAAACGGAGAAATTGTTAAAAACATCCCACGCTTTAATTTTAAGATTGTACTCACCAGGTTCGAGCGAATTAAATTTGTAACGTACTTTACCGGAACGGCCGAATGAATTCAGATCGCCTATAAAATAGTTTGTCAAGTCGATTGAATTCTCCACATCATCATTTAATATGGCTTCAAGTTTATGCCCGATTCCCAAGCCGGTTGTATTCAAACCGGTTTCATCTTTTAATTTCACTATTAACGTAAAGTTTGGATTAACTAAATATGAATTATCAAAGTTTTCATCATCGTAAAAAATTTCTATTTCGGGTCCTGTTTTATCGTTCACTTTTGCAGAATCGATTCCACCTACAATTATATTTTTAGAATATCCGGCACCGTCTTCCGAATCGTTAAAAATGTAAGTACTTATTTTACCGTTTTTGTTCTCGTAAGAGATATCTTTCGGAACTACGAAACCGGTTGAAAATTTACCGTTTTCAATACTAACCTTTCCTCTGAAAATAACACCACCTTGTTCTTCCATATAACCGTTAACATCTTTGAGTTCCACCTTTCTTTCTGAATCGAAAACGGAAACTATAGCTTCACCGTCAAACGGCATTGGTGCACCGTCAACATTGTAAACGCTGCCGCTTATCTTTACATCGCTCAATGCTTTAATTTGAACCGTATCGGTTAAAGAAATTCCGTTCACAGAATCGATTTCCGCAGTAAGAATTGGCGCGTCCAATCTTACTGCCGGATCACCAAACAGATGAAATTTTTCATCATTTTCCAATGTTTTTCTCTGTTTAAGTTCGTAATAAGCTTGACCGATTCTTTTCGGAAGTCCGTTAGAATCCCTGCGGGACAGTAGTTTTGAGTAAAAAGTGTTATTCAATGCAGCATTTTCGCCCGAATAAACAGGGCGTACCGCCGTTAATGCTCCAATTATTCCACGGTTTTCCAGTAAAATCAACTCCTCCGTTCCGCTTGTATTGTTCGGGTCGTCAAACCTTCCAAAATCGCATGTGGCTGCGGTGAGGAAAAAGTATTTATCGTTTTTCAATTGTGGAATAGTTATATCTTTTTCAAACACCCTTTCGTGCGTCCACAAATCGGGACTACCGTGACCGATAAAGTTTAGTATTAATGTACCGTTATTGATTGCATTTATAATTGCTTTATTTACTTCCGGTTTTCTTCTGCCGAATCCGGAAACCACCGTCGGGTAAACCGATAAATAAATTTTATTTTGATCGAAATAAGGCGGAATATAATTTTCCGATAAAGTTTCCGATTGTATCCAGTGGCTGGCAAGGTCTTTCCCTTCGGATGTAATTCCGTCATCCGTAACAAGTGTAATTGTATTTCTCCACAAACCTTTTTCCGTTTGGGTTTCGTAGTAAATTATTTTATCAACCACATTTTCAGCTTCTTCCGGTGATGTAACCGGCAAACGCCCTACACCAATATCCGCTTTATCATCATCCCCGGAAATACGTGAATAGTAATCGTCTGTGGAATACGTGCTGATTTCATTAAATACTTTTGAGCTGCTTGGGTTCAGGTCCTGGTACTGGAAAGTAAGAACAAAATTTTTATTCAAATTTAATAAATTTAAATAATCGTAATCTCCGTCTCCCAACAGTAAGGCATACTTCGGTTTGATTTCCCAATTGTTATATGCCCACATCAAATAATCCCGTATTGCAGTAGGATCGACCATTTCCAAAGAAAATTCCCGTAAAATGTCATCAACGAAAGCAACTTTTGTCGTTAGAGGATAAGGCGATTCGTTTTCACGGTATTGTGCCAGTCTTTCGGCAGCATCACGGAATTTTTTATTTGTAATAATGATATATTCCGCGCCTTTCTCTTCCGAAAGAAGATTTGAATTTTCCACCTTTTTGAAATTCACGGGTTTAAGCATAGCACTGTTTTCAACAACCAAATATTTGGAAGGGTTTGAAGAATTTTCTTCAGCCTGGAAAACAATTTCCCCGCCATTTAATTTTTCATGATCTAAAAATTTAACATTTGAAAAATCAGTGATGTCGAAACAATGGATGTTCGTACTGCTGAAACCCGAAACTTTGTATTCGATAACGGTATCCTTTGCCTCGCCGAATATTACCAGCGAGTTGTTCACCGCCTTTAATGCCGCATAGTATTTTATTTCATAATAATCCAAGTAACCTTTGGGAATAGATTCGGCGGGATTGAAAACAATTTTCAGCACACTTCTGTTATCGGGAATTTCACCTTCGAAGTTTGCCGAACCGCGGTATAACCTGCCAAAGCTGTAATCTGGTTGATAACCGATGCGTCTTCCGAAAAGACTGGAAATCAAAATCAGTGAATTGTTTTCATAAACTTGAAGCTGACTGATGTTTTCAGTTGTGTTCACGAATTGAATAGTATAATTAACCGGTTTGCCGCTTATTCTGTTGGTTAAAGTATTAACGTACGAGCGTGATTTTTTATTCAGCGAAAAGTCATCGCCTACCACAATAATCCCGGAAGGTAAAATATAGTTTTTATCTTCATCGTAAAACTTAAACGCTTTGGTAGAAGTTTGCTTATATGCATCCGGACGGTTTAATGATGCTTTCGCTTGCATTCTTTTTCCGTTCGCTCCGCCCGAGGTAATGAAGTAATAATTTTTTTTAGAATACCAATGTTTATTCCGTTTAATCTTTCTTTCTTTTTTATTGAATTCGAAAAAGCCGGTTCCCCTTCCGTAAAAAAGTATGTAGTCGCCGTTATCGAACCGGCCGTCTTCTTCGCCTTTTATAAAAATCGCATTTTCAATTAATCCGTTCGGTCGGGGCGCCGAAACTTTCCACGGTAAAATGTATCCGCCGTTGTTGTAAATTTTAATTGTACGGGGATCAACATTATCCGGATCAATTCCCATACCGGATAACATATCTCTGGTAATTTTATAAATACCTTCTTCAGGCGCCTCGAATCTAAACCAAGTTCCCTCAGATAAGAGTGACGCGGAATGGATTTTTTTTATCTTACGCTGCGGATGAATCCAGTTTTTTGCCACGTTAAAATTTATAACCGCATCTTTTAAGAATTCCTTTTCGCTTTTATCGATTTCGATATTTTGATAAGCGGAACCACTAAAATTCACGCCTACGGTAATTTGAGTATAAATTCTGATTTCTTCTTTTTCTGGATAATATTGAACAGGTTTTAATATGACTTCCTGCACATTAAGTTCCCTTATTTTACCATATTTTCCTAACGTTACGGCATCATTCAGTTTATTTTGTCCGCTATTAACAGCACCGGTGTTGTTTTCCACCCTCCGGCTATCCCAACCGGATTTGGAAATAAGATTACCTTTAATTGTTAAATATTTTGAATTTA
>JALSTB010000183.1 GCA_026983955.1 Melioribacteraceae bacterium | reverse complement strand
ATGTACGTCAAACAGACGGCTTCCCGAACCCTTCTCAAATTCTACCGGATAACGTGCGTATGTGTTTAACAAATATTTCATTGTCCGAATATTACTTTGTTCGATTTAATAATCCATGTTCCATATTTATTATGTAATTCTTTTGAATTAAATTCAAAAGCAGGCAAACTGTTTCCCACCCAGATTTTTTTAATCGTGTTGTTCAGCAATTCCAAACTGCTTTCCAATTTCGGAATCATTCCACCGGATATATGTCCGTTTTTAATTCCTTGTAAAATTTCTTTACTGGAAATTTCATTCAAATTTTTACCATTTATGTTAATTGCTTCTACATCCGAGACGAAAAGAACGGTATGTGCTTTAACCAAAATGGCCAGCTCCTTCGTAAAAACATCGGCGTTTACATTCATCAAATTGCCAACTTTATCTCTGCAGACCGAAGAAAAAACGGGAATGACTTTATCGGCAAGTAATTCCTTCAACCAATTAATATTACCGTTAGGTTTGGGAATACCAACATATCCTAATTTATCATTAATATATTCGGCAACAAACAGATTTCTGTCTATGCCGGTAAGTCCGGTTACATTAAAATTTTTTGAACTTAAATAACTTGTAATTTTTGCATTCGTAAGTCCGCTCTGAACTGCGGCTACAACTTCCATCACTTCGGGTGTTGTTCTTCGTTGCCCTTCAATAAATTCAGATTTGACATTTAATTTTTCCGACCATTCACTGATTAATTTTCCGGCTCCGTGAACTAAAATCACACCATCATAAATACAACCTATTTTTTTTAACATATTAGCATATTCTTCATTCGAAGTGAATTCGTTCAGCGCTTTTCCACTTAATTTAATTATAATTATTTTCATTTTTGATATATATTTTTTTAATTATGTTCTGTATAAAGCGTTAATCCGGATATATTCTTCACTGAAGTCACAAGTCCACCATGTAGTTTTTGCATTTCCGTCTTTCAAATCAACGGTTATCGTAATTTCCGGATTTGACAATACTTCCGAAGCTTTTCGTTCGTCGAAATTATGCACATAATTCGATTTAAGGATAACCAAATCGTTAAATTTAATTTCAACTTTACCGGGGTTGAAATCCGCCCCGCTTCTTCCGGCAGCCGCAATAATTCTACCCCAGTTGGCATCGTTTCCGTAAATTGCCGTTTTAACCAAAGGTGAATTGACAATTGCCTTTGCAATTTTGTCAACATCTTCTTGCGTTTTCCCGCCTGTTACATTTAACGTAATAAGTTTGGTTGCACCTTCCCCGTCTTTTACAATAGCTTTTGCAAAATCAATAGCGAGCGCTTGTAACGCTTCAGTGAATTTAATTTCGTCCTCCGTCCCTTCCTCAATTTTCACTTTGGTAGCACCGTTTGCCAAAATCACCACCATGTCGTTTGTACTGGTATCGCCGTCCACCGAAATTTTATTGAAAGAATTATTTACCGTTTTGGAGATAATTTTTTGTAATAATTTGCTATCTACCAGAGCGTCGGTGGCAATAAAAGCAAGCATTGTAGCCATATCCGGCATAATCATTCCGCTGCCTTTTGCAATTCCGCCTATTGTAATTTCACCACCGCTTAATTCGAGCTTAACAGCCAAAGACTTAGGAACAAGATCGGTTGTCATTATTGCTTTTGCTGCATCGTATCCACCGGAATATGATAATTTCGGCAGTATCGAATCTATCCCGGAAAGCAAAACATTCATTGGCAAATATTCTCCGATTACTCCCGTTGAGCTTACAATTACCTCTTCCGGTGATAGTTTAAGTTTTCCGGCCAAATATTCCTGCGAAAGTTTGGCATCGTTGATTCCTTGTTCACCCGTACACGCATTGGCATTGCCTGAATTAATCAACACCGCTCTTACTTTTCCTCCGGCTTTAATAATTTCTTTTGAAATTTGCAGAGGTGCGGCTTGAACTTTATTCAACGTAAACGTACCGGCAACGGTGCAAGGATAATCGGAAAGAATTAACGCCAAGTCTTTTCTTTTTCTTTTTAGCCCGCAGTGTATTCCGGCGGCTTTTATCCCTTGCACCGAAGTAATTGACCCGTTGGGAATATAACTGAACATCATTTTCAATCTCTATACTTATGTAAAAATTTAATTTAATAAACTTAAAGTTTCATCCCATCCGAATAATTTATTCATGTTTTGAACCGCTTGCCCCGCAGCCCCTTTGACCAAATTATCAATTGCAGATGTAATCACCACCGTGTTTTCATTTGCCGAAACATTTATATCGCAAAAATTGGTGTTAACCACCCATTTTAATTCAGGCGGTTGGTTTCTCAATCTTACGAACTTGGAATCAGAATATTTTTTTTCGAAAACTTCTTTAATTTCCCTTTCATGAAAGGTTTGTTCCATATGTACTGTTACAGTTGTGTAAATTCCTCTTGAGACCGGAAGTAAATGAGCTGTAAATGCGAGATTGGATTTAAAACCGTATTTTTTTAACTCTTGTTCTATTTCCGGTTTGTGTCTGTGTTTATTTACATTATATGCTTTAACATTTCCATCCATTTCCGAAAGTAATAATTCTTCTTTGGCTTTCCTGCCGGCACCGCTCGTTCCGGAATAAGAAACAATACCAACGTTACCGATAGAATCGTAAAACTCACTCACCAACGGAATTAATGCCAACAATGATGAAGTGGGATAACAGCCCGGATTGGCTACAAGATTCGATTGTGAACCGGTTGAATTATGAATATCGGCTAAACCGTAAGTTTTTTGTGATAATAATTCAGGGGAAGAATGCTCAAAACCATACCACACGGGGTAAAGCTCTTTATCATCCAATCGAAAGTCCCCACCTAAATCAATTACTTTTTTATTCCGTTGGATTAAGTCGGGAACATATTTTACCGATTCACCGTGCGGTAACGCGAAAAAGTACACATCCAGCTCCTCAGATAACTCCGCCGCATCCAAAACTTTTTTGTTTTCAACTATGCCTTCGAATTCAGGAAACAAATCGTACAAATACTTCCCCGCATTTCTGTTTGCGTAAACGGAAATTTTTTCTACCAAATTATGTTTATGTAAAAACTTTATTAAATATTTTCCCGTGTAACCGGTTGCACCTATTAACCCGACTGAAATCATTTTTAACCTAAAAAATTGTTTTAAAAAGAATTGAATATGTAAGACGAAATATGATTACCCCGAAAGGGGGCGACGAAGAAGGCGGGTAGGTAATATCCCTGAACTGATTACAAACGTTCCGATATGGAAGAATGAAATTTTCATGGCTGGAAATATAATTACAAAAATGAATATTGTCAATATATTTATGCAAAATTCATTATTTTTTTATGTTTTTTATGAATATTTATTCATGATTTTGCAAATCATATCAAACAGTAAATTATTTTTACAACTTCCGGAGTGTTAATATACTTAAACCGTGTTTGTTCCACAGTCTGATTTTGATTAACGTAAATAAGTTTGTATTAAGATATGTTTCAATACCGGTGCGGGAATCCGGCTGGGATGACCGGAACAAAGAATTCCGGGTATGTCTTATTGTTATAAATTGTACTAATTTAAAGCTAATTGATAAAATATAAATAATATAATTATTAACAATCAATTATTTTATTGACTAAGATAATCCAACAACAGACTGATTCTCTCTTTCAATTCTTTTCTATTCACAATCATATCCACAAAACCTTTTTCCAATAGAAATTCCGATCTTTGAAATCCTTTGGGCAAATCGCGACCGATGGTTTGTTTTATAACGCGCGGACCGGCAAATCCGATTAATGCTTTCGGTTCGGCAATATTTATATCGCCCAACATTGCATAACTTGCAGTTGTACCGCCGGTTGTAGGATCAGTTAAAACCGAAATATAAGGAATGTGGGCATCGGCTAATTTTGTTAAGCGTGCGCTGGTTTTTGCAAGCTGCATAAGCGAGAGGGCACCTTCCATCATCCGTGCACCACCGCTTTGGGAAATTATTATGAGAGGTATTTTATTTTCGAGGGCTTTATCGATAATTCTGGCTATTTTTTCTCCGACAACCGAGCCCATACTTCCACCGATAAATTTGAAATCCATTGCTGCAAAGGCAACTTTTTTACCGTTTATTTTTCCTGTACCGGTTCTTACCGCATCATTCAAACCGGTTTTTTTCATTGTTGTTTTCAAACGGTCGTTATAATCTTTCGTATCAACAAAATTCAACGGATTGGCGGAACGCATTTTCTTTTCGGTTTCTTTAAATGAATTTTCGTCCAGCAAAATTTTAATATATTGCTCACTGCCGATTCTGAAATGGTTATTGCATTTCAAACATACCCATGAATTTACTTCAAGTTGTTTTACGTGTAACAATTCACCACATTCATCGCATTTAATCCATTGACCGTCCGGAATTACGGTTTTTTTGGCAGTTGGAGTGATGCGTTTTTTTGAACGATTAAACCAGCCCATTATTTCTTACCTTTAATGATATTTGCAAATAAAGTAATTGTTTCCACAGGACGAGCGGGGTCATTAGAGTAAACGGAAACCGTGCGGGAAATTTTACCGTGCCTCTTCGAGCTGTCGAATTTCACATTTAACCATTCGGAACCGCCCGGAGGAATTTGCCCGTTACTCATTAACGCCGCGGTGCAACCGCAACTTGAAACAACTTTTTTGATTATCAACGGTTTTTTTCCTTCATTGATTACTTTAACTTTGAATTCGACAACTTTACCTTCTTTTATATTTCCCAAATTTACTCTTTTGCTGGAGAGCTTAATTTTCGGCACCTCCGATTTGCTCTTATCTTCCATTACGGTTGCGGTAAATGTCAACCTTAATTCCGGCTTTTGGGGATCATTCGTAAAAATATAAACGTGTTTACGTTGTATTCCTTTCCTTCTACCGGTATTGAACGACACTTTAATTTTAGCAAAATCGCCCGGTTTTATTATTTCTTTGGACGGTTTCGCAACGGTACAACCGCAAGAGGCTTTTACGTTTTTGATCACCAGATCGGCGTTGCCCGTATTCTTTATTGTAAATTCATGTGTTACGGTTGTTTTTTGTTTAACTTTGCCAAAATCGTATTTATCGGATTGAACGGACACTTTGGGACCGGAGAACTGTGCAAATAACGAAACGCAAGTGAACAAAATCGCCAAAAATACTTTTTTCATCACTTTTTACCCGGGATAAATTTTTTAATATAGTCAGGTTCAAGATAATCGAAATTATAAGTTAATAAATCTTTTCCAAAAATATAAGCCCATTCACCAACAAATTTTGCAGCCGGAACAGGCAACCGAATTCCCGTATTATTATTTATATAGTTACCGAATACCATTTCGTTTTCGTTCTTCATTTTCGCAAAATCGTTTTTATTGATAACCGTTACGTCTGTAATTATTTCGAATTCCGGATTTTCCTTAACCTTGTATTTTGTAAAAAACAGCTCAGTCGTGTTAAGAACATTTGCAATAATAAAAACTGTTCCCACCGGCAGATATTTTGAAATTTCGAGAGCAAGTGCGTGAAATGTTTTTACCGGAATTACCGGCAAGCCTGCACCGAATGCCAAACCTTTAGCGACCGACATTCCGATTCGCAAACCGGTGAATGAACCCGGACCAATTGAAACCGCAATCGCTTTCATGTCCGACAATTTCATACCACTCTGAAGCAAAATACTTTCCACGGCAGGCATCAGTTTTTCGGAGTGGACGTTTTTTTCAGCAATGTTTATTTCATAAAAAATGTTATCCGATTTTAGAATTGCTACACTGCACAATTCGCCTGAAGTTTCTATGGCTAATAAAGGTATCATAATTTTTTTATCTCTATTTTCCGCTTTAATTCACCGGCAAATTCCAAATGAACTTCCAATCTGTTTTCAGGTAATATCGAGGGAAATTTTTCACTCCATTCTATAAACGTAATTGCTTCTTTGTCATTTAAATATTCGTAAAATCCTATGTCCAACAATTCACCGGTATTCTTCAACCGGTAGAAATCGAAATGATAGACTTTTACTTTGCCCGAATATTCGTTCACGATTGCAAAAGTGGGACTGTTCACATCGTGAATGCCGAAATTTTCGCAAACAGCTTTAACAAAAAAAGTTTTTCCCGAACCCAAATCGCCGTAAAGACAAACAACATCACCAGGGGAAATGATTTTACTGAAATCCGCAGCAATTTTTTCCGTACCGGGCACGGAATTCAAAACGGTTTTAAATGGTAAATCCACCTAAACTTTGCTCTCCATTTTTATTACGGGCAGAATCATTTCTTCCATAGAAATTCCGCCGTGTTGAAACGTATCCTTATAATAACTGAGATATTTATGATAGTCGGTCGGATAAACAAAATAATAATCTTCTTTCGCTATGATATAATTAATTGTAACACCCCTTTCGGGAAGTTTGTATTGAAGGGGCTTCCGGATGAACAGTGCATGTTTATCATCTACTTTCAGATTTCTACCATATTTAAATCTTAAATTTTTAGACGCTTCCCTATCGCCCAAAACTTTTGCGCCCCGGTGCACGCGGATGCTACCGTGATCTGTTGTGATAATTACGGTGGCGTTTTTCATTCCGGCAATTTTTTTCAAGGTTCCGAACAATGACGAATGAATAAACCAGCTGTTTGTAAGCGAACGGTACGCCGCTTCGTCGGGAGCGATTTCTTTTAATATATCGGAATCGGAACGCCCGTGGACAAGCATATCCAAAAAATTAACAACGACTGCCATAAAATGCGTGTTTTTATGTGAAACAATATTTTGTTCGAATGCACGTCCAACCGAAGGATCTATAATTTTCATATACTTCAAATCGGTCTTCAGTTTTATGTTGTTTCTGTCCAACAAATATTGGAGTAGTTCTTTTTCATATTTATTCTGGCTATGTTCGTCATCTTTACCTGTTTTCCATAGTTCGGGATATTGTTTTTCAATTTCCGAGGGATAAAGTCCGCTAAACAAAGCATTTCTGGAATATGGTGTTGCGGTCGGAAGAATAGAATAATAGTAATTCTTTTTAATATTAAAATATTCAATTAAGTTTTTTTCAATAACAAACCACTGATCCATCCTCAAGCAATCGAGCACGAAAAAGAAAACGGGTCCGGTAGCATTTTTTATTTCATCGAAAACATAATTCCGCATTATTTGCGGGGATAAAACAGGCGAGTTTTCTTTACTTTCCAACCAGTCCAAGTAATTTCTTTCGATGAATTTTGAAAATTCCTTATTACTTTCCTTTCTTTGTTCGTTCAGCATTTGTCTCAAGCCGGTTTCAGGATGGATGTCAAGTTCCAAATCCCAGTTAACCAGTTCCAAATACAAATCAATCCAATCTTCATAATCGAGATTATCCATCAATTTCCGGGATATTTCGTTGAATGCTTGCAGGTAATCTTTCGCAATGTGTTCACCGGAAATTTTTTTGCTCTCCAACAATTTTTTGCACACAAGTAAAACTTGTGAAGGTAAAACTGGTTTAATCAGATAGTCGGCAATTTTACTCCCTATTGCGTCGTTCATCAAGGATTCTTCCTCACTTTTCGTAACCATCACAACGGGAACGTTGGGGTCAATTTCTTTAATTTTGGAAAGTGTTTCCAAACCTCCCATACCGGGCATCATTTCATCGAGGAAGATCAAATCGTAAGCGGTATTCTGTATTTTATCGATTGCATCAAAACCGTTGGCGGAAGTATCTACATCGTAACCCTTTTCCGTTAAGAAAATTATATGGGAACGGAGCAATTCTATTTCGTCATCAATCCATAAAATTTTATTTTTCATTTTCAAACCTCATTGAATGGTTATGTGAACGTCGAGACCCGCTTCATTGGTTGTTGTCGGCGGAATTCTCGAAGCGCCTTCCGGTTCAACCGTTGTTCTTTTATAAAACAAAGATAACGTAACTTTCGAACTAATTACATACTTAATTCTCGGTTCAATAGATGTTCTTATTGTTCCGTCTTGCGGTTTTCCTTCTTCGGTAAAATTATCCATCTCGTAAACTATAACGGAATTACGGCTGCTTGAGTAAGATAGCGATATTTCAATATCGTTCTTCAGCGAAAGTCCGAACATCGGAATACTGAAACCCGATTTGGAGAAACTAGCGGTAAAGCTGATATCGCGGGTTAAAGATTCGTTAATATTCCTTGTCGAAGCCCCTAAATCGAAACTTGATTTCGAATTATATTTTATCGAAGCATTCAAGTTTCCATCCCAAATTTTATTGAACGAAAAATTCAACCCGATTAAAGGAGTAAACCCGTAAGAAATTTTTTGTGTTTGAATTTGTTTCCTTCCGTCGGGATCTATTTTCCAACCTTCGGAATACGACGATGTATAAGCATGATTGAGTGAAATATTTTGTGCAATGCCCTTCAGAAAAGAAAATTTTTCCAAGCCGCGCCAAGTAATTCTCCAATTCGGGCGGGGGATAAATTTAGTTACATCTTTAAATAAAGGCAAGTTCGAAAGCAACGGGAAACTTTCCATTCCTTCTTGAAAAGCAGTTGATAAGTCTTTACTTGGATCATTTGCATAAATATCGTGTACCTCGGTAATTCCAACTTTGGAAAGGAATAGCGGGAAAGTCAAGAAAGAGCGGTTGATTGACCCGGTTGATGTTATATCGTTAATAAATATGTTTCCTAATGAATCTGTGTTTAGCCGGGTGGTTTTATTAATTCCCCATCCCACTTTCCAATTCACATCAATTGTAGCGCCTTCCCATAAAGGTCTGGAAGTTTTGAAATCCAAATTATTTTTTTGAGAAAATTTATCGGATAGATTCCCGTTCGGTGCCCTTGGTCCGATATCGTACGAAAGTCCGAGCATAAATGCCCTGCTTGGACCGTTTTCATCACTGTGTTGAAATCCCCAAAAATTGGTAAATCCGGCATTCTCGGCACGGAGTCCCGAACCTGTTTGTGAATTGTTTTGTGAAAAATTTATCGATATTTGATCATAATCGAAAAACACCCATTTGGCGGCAAGTTTCAGAAAATTGAAAGCTTTGCTTACAACCGATGGTTTTGCGGAAATATCGGTACTGTCTTCCTCTGCATTTCCGGATATATTTAAATTATCAATATCTATTTTATTTTTATTTATCTTATTTTTATTTTTATTATTTTCGGTTTTATCCTTTGTGGATTCATTATTACGGTTAGTCCTTCCCCTTCCGCGCCTTCTACCGGTGGAGCGGTTAACATTATTCCTTGTACCGTTACGCCCTCTCTTCACATTGGATTTTTTGCTCTCTTTGAATAGCGGAGCAGTGAGGGATTTAAGTTTTAGTGTAAGACTTGCATTCAACCTGCTTGAAAAACCGGCACTTCGCCCTAATTCTTCTTGTTGGAAATTATTCTGCCAATTATAAGTTACATTATAACTTCCGCTCAATTTAAAAAATCTGTTAATGTTCCAAAGTGATGGTAATTTCGGTTTTGTTTTAATCCCCACCGATTGCGAATATCTAAAATCTTTACCGAAAAATTGACCTGCAAAAATATCCTTCCAAATATCCCTTTCGGGGCGTTCGATGCCGTTATCGGTAAGCAAATGCGCCAACGAGGAGGAAATGTTTACATTATAGTTTAAATTTAAATTGAAAAATCCGCCTTCGGTTAATTTCCAATTAAACTGAAAGTCGCGTTTGGCTGTAAAATCCCTTTGAACGTTTTCTTTTGCATTTTCGGAGCGGCTCAAATTTGCGGCTCTTTTCCTCGAAGCACTGAATCCACTTGAGAAATTGCTGGGTGTGTAATAAACCTTTACATTTCTGTAATCTTTGAAAATTTTGAACAGTTCACCGATGAGCGGAATATTTGCAGGATAGAAATAATTTTCGCGGCTAAAATTCACCGAGTATTTTGCGTTTGCATTCCACAACCAGCTGGATGAAAAAACCGTTGAGGGATTTCTGCTAAAAGTTTTATTGAAATTGAAACCGAAGGAAAGGTTGTTTATAATATCTTTAACATACCATTTTTTTGAAGGTATTTTCAATTTAACCGATGGAACCGCCCACGTATCGGAAATATTTAATGATTGCGCCGAAGCTTTCAGATCCGCCGCTTCCTTTTCCGCTTCCTGCTTGGGAACACCTTCCTTCACGCGTTCGTCAACAAGTTGCTTTACCGCTTCATTCACGTTCACATCCGTTCCCGGCAAGTAAAGCGGCTGGGAAACGGATTCGGTATGCGAATAGCTCACACGCAAGTTACTTCCAGAAAGATTGAACGGGATTAATTTTAACACATCAAAATCCACCGAGGCATTCCACCTCCGGCTGTCAACACGGCTTCCGAAGCGTTGATTAAGTTTGTGAAAATAAGGATCGGTTTGGTTCATGTTAAAATTCAAATTCATCAAATCCGCTATTTTCAACGAAGCAGAAGTGCTGTACGCCCAACCTTTCGTATCGTCGGCGTTCAATACTCTTAATTCGTTCACCCATAAATCACCGGAAACCGTTTGTGTGCCGTCATCGGGACTTTGAACCGGGTTGAGCACCCCAAAAGTGAAAAAGTTCAATTTTGTTAAAGTCGGGTTGCCTTTTATGCCGTAAAGGTGCCCGGGTTTCCCCGGAACCGGAATTTGGAATAAGGAATCGGGATTACTTCTCAATTGTTTGATAGCCGTTAATTCGGAAAACCGGATTGAGATTTCTTTCCACCCGGGTTTTACCGGCTGCCGGTATTCATAATAATTTGCCGTATCGGAACCGAACCGGAAATAGACTTCGGCGCCGTATTCGTTTTCATTAACGTAATGGGATATTGAACCTGTACTTTGATCCAAATCGCCGTGAATAAACAATTTCATTTCCCGGTAACTGAACACATCCAAAGGTTTGAACAGATATTTAACTATTTCCCTTGAGTCCCCATCTTGCAAATCGTTAATTCTCAATAACAAAGATTGTTCGTTTTTAAATACTTCTTGATCCGGTTTCGTGCGGTCGCGTTCCCTGAACACTCCCGGCGGCGAGGTATATTCCGGATTATCTTCGAAATTTATAGTTGATATTATTAAAGTAGTATCATTATCTTCCACAACACCTGGAACAAGAACTTTCTGCCATTGGTTACCGACCAAATTCATTTCGGCAAAACGGAGATGCACCGATTCACTTACGCCGGCAACCCACAGTCTTATTACTTCAATTTGTGTAAAACTCGGGTTACCGATTTTTTCCTTGAATTCTTTTAACGGAATCCGGAACTGATACCATCCTTGGTTAGCCCCGCCACCACTGATTAAGGGATTCGTTTCCCTGTTAGTATCAAGTGGAATTTCATACCGGAAATAACTGTTGATTTTATCGAGAGTGAAGTTCCTGTTCATATCTTCGGTGTTAGGTATTCTCCCGATGTCGGTAAGTTGGGCATTGCCTTCGGTACCGTTAATTTTATAAAAGTTAAACGACCCTTGGGTAAATTCGAAATTATCATTACTCGGATCGCTGAATTTGTCTCCATATTTGGCACGTTCCTCGGCGTCGGTAAGTCCGTCAATACCAGTATCTTCACCTTCGTTAATCAAATCGTTTTCGTTTTTATCTTCCGTATCAAGTTTATTATTCGGGATCACATCTTCGCTTATTTGTCCTAAATCGATATAAAATTTAGCATCGGCCGGTGCTTTTTCAACTTTAAGCCAAAATTCGATAAACTCAATATTTTCTTCCACCAAATTACTTGCAGTTGAAGAGAGAGGCCGCATCATTCCGCCCCAAAGTAATTTCGGGTCGCCAAGCAACGGATCGTAATTGTAAGTACCGCGGTCTTCCGGATTAAATACAAAGTCCAAAACCGCAACCCGGTTTTCCTCACGGGAAGCTTTTTTCCGGTTACCCCAAATTTGATCTACAAATACATCCGAAGGAGTAATTGCAAACCAATAACTTTTTGCTTTGTACCTCATCTGCTCAAGTCTGTCCAGATTTCCGATAACAGGAAGATTGTTCGGAATACTCAAATCCCTCCAGCCGGTATAATGAATTCCGATGGGAATTATTTTTTTGGCACCTTCAAAATCGTCGATATAAGCAATACTTGCGCCACCGTCGCTGGCTATTGTGCTTTTTTTAGTGTTGGGGTCGGGATTGATATAAGCAAACTCACCTCTTAGTTTGAAAGATGACATTTCTTTTGTGGAGAGAAGATAATCGAGCCCCTTTGTTAAAAAGGGCAAGTCTATTCCTGTCTGGAAATCGATTCCGAATATTGAGTTGTTTAACGGCTCTTCACCTATTCTTACTTTATCACTTAAAGTTTTTTGGTTCAAGTTTAAAAATGAAAAACCGAACTTAGTATTTTTACTGAAATCATATAATCCCCTTACGCCCAATAAAGTTTTGGAGGCCAATTGGAAAAGGTCGTTTTTTTCATAAGTGATTTTCAAATTGGCACCCGGAACCAAAGCAGCTTCGTTACGTATTATAACTTGCCCGATATTGTAATCGACAACATAATCAGTTCCTTCGTTTAAGGTTTTCCCATCGAGTGTAACGCGTACGGAATTTTCAACGACATTGAATCCGATATTATAAACTGAAGAAGCAAGTGCGGAATATTCACCTACAATTACAAATTTATCGTGTGCTTTATCCTGTTTTGCAAATGTAACGGTTGTATCGTACACAGCATGATAAGCAAGTTCTTTATTAGGCAAAGGGAAATCGTTTCCGAAAGGCTCGAGGACGGGGAAAATAATTTCTCCGGATTTGGGCAAAATCAACCGGCCGGGTTCCCAATCGAATTTACCGTCGGGTCCTCCTGCACCGGATTCGTCGTGCGTATCCAATTGAAATGCTTGAAGCAAATTTTGTCCTTCAAAAACGTCAACGGGTTCACCACCCGGAGGAAGGTAATTGATGTTAAGTTTGAATCCTTCCTTTTTGATGTCACGACCGCCAATCGGGTAAATGTTTCTTAATTGCAATCTCCAAGCTTGTGCGTAAGCGCCACCAGGTTGTAATTTTGGCGGTTTTACCAATTTCAATAGAATGGTTGCAGACGTATCCGTCCCTATTTCACGCAAGAATTCGCCGTAGAAAATATCTTGTTCTCCCGGAGGTCCGTCAATTCTGTAAGCAACGGCAATTGCTTCATTGTCTTGAATTTGTGTTTTAAAACTGATTACACCAACGTACGGATTGTATTCATAATCAACATCTTCCGTCAACAACACAAAACGTGCGCCAATTAAAGAAGCGCCGGGCACGGGATCTTGATTAAACGATTTCAGACTTGGGTTGTAACCGGGTAAATTATTAACCGTTCCGTTTCGCGAAGGTAAATTAATAAATGCATTACCTTTACGTTCCTTTTGCGGATCGATACGTGCGGTAGTGGTTTTCCAAACTTCCAATTCCTTTATTCTATACTGGTCTTCCACATCCGGCGTGAGTCTCCCGTAATATCTGTTAAATAAATTCAATTGTGGTTTTGTCGAAGCGTAAACCGTATCGACGAAGAAATGGTTTTGTGAATATTCATACGGGTGAATTTCGAATTCATTTTTTTGGGAACCGCCGGAAACTGCCACTTCTTCCACCTCACTTTTTTTCTGGGAAGCAATTGTTGTAAGTGTAAGCGGACCCATTTGCATTTTGGCTTTAATTCCAAAGAGAGCCTCGCTGCCTCCAACAAGCGGCGAGGTTTGCAAGGAAACGTTTCCGGCTTCAATACTTTGGATTATTTCATCTTCATAACCGGTGTATTTTAATTTAAGTTGATTTTCGTATTCAAAATCGCGTTCGGTGTTCCAGTCGGCGGAAATCGTAAGCTTGTCGCCAATCGTACCGTTAACGTTAATTTGTACCTGTTGTTTGAAATCGGGTTCATTTCTTGTGTTACCCAAAAGCGAAGCCGTTACGCCTTCGGTGGTTTCATTCCGCCATGCACCGCGAATATCGACGGCACCACTGATTCGAATATTGATTCTCGGGGGACCGAAAATACTCAGAAAAGAAACACTGGGCAAAGGAATATCGATATTTGTAATGTCCGAAAGAAGCTGTCCGAGATCCGAACCGCCTTTTTTCAATTCGTATTTTCTGCCTAATTCTTCCCAAAGCCTGGTATTTACAGTATTCAACCGCATTTTGATATATTCATCAATCGGAATTTTAAGCGGATTGCGGATTTCCTGATTTCCATAAAATTCCTTTATTAAAACAAATTGTCCGGTGGAATCGAGTTGCACTTGCCGCCTGTAATATTTCCGCGAAGGATAAGCAAACAATCCGTATTTCCTCGGCGGCTTAAACGGAATGTAAACCCTGTCTTTTAATTTAAACTTAAATTGACTTATTCTTGCAGTGGAATCTATGTAGGTCGAATCGGTTTTGTAAACATTTTGAAGGCTGTCACTATTTAACGAATCGGTTGCGAAACCGGTATAAGTGGAATCGTTAATTACCGGAAAAATTTCCCCGCCCTGCTGAACCTGAAGGAATGACGATAATAAACCGTTGTTATTGTCAACCCGATTTTCCTTTGCATTCCCATCCCCGCCGGCATAAAGCAGAACCAAACTAAAAATAAAAAAAGAAGGAATCAGATATCGTACATATTCCTTCAATCCGGATTTTCTCATGAATATCGAGATGGCTATTCTCTAAAAATAAAATTTTAATTATAGTAAAATTTACTCTATAAAACCTCCCTATTTGTTTGTATTCAAAATTATTTAATTGACTTTTATAATGCAATGCATAAAAGGAATATACCGAATTTTTGCCCGCATTACCTTAAATCGTTCATATTTGTTTTCACACCGAATTTATCCACCACTTTGCTGTTTTCTATAACAACAGCCGAAAGTTTTCTGCCTGCATAAGCACCGGTATCGATATAAAGCGAATTTGCTTTTTTATCGTACCTCACGTCTTTTTGTTTGGTGTGCCCGACAACTTGCAATTTACCCAAATCGAGCAAGCGCGAGCGGTTCCACATTACACCGTGGTCTTCCGGATAATCTTGTTCTATGTATGGTTTCAGAATATCCAAATTGTTCCGGAAATCGGGGGGCAGAACCGATCTGTAATAGCTGGATACTCCGGCATGTGAAATGAAACAATCGGTCAAATTATAAAAAAGCGGTGCTTTTTCAATTACTTCTATATGTTTGAAAACAGCTTCTTCATGTTTTTCATAAGAAATTAACGTCGATTCACTTCCGTTAAACACCCAAGAGCGGGCAAAAATGCTGGTAGGTTTTTTGAAAAAATGTGCAAACATATAATCGTGGTTTCCCGGAGCAAATTTGATTTTTTCATTGATAATAAATTCAACCGTTTCATAACTGTTCTTTCCCCTGTCAACCAAATCGCCAACGGAATAAATTTGAACACCGGGATAATTTTTCCATATAAGTTCCACCAATTCAACGAGGGTGAAAAAACATCCGTGAATATCTCCGATTACCGCAACCATCAGATATGATAAACTTCCTTGGCAAATTTAGTTAACTCGTCTCTAAACTTGGGATGGGCAATATTTATTAATGCTTTTGCGCGCTCTTGAATACTTTTACCGAAAAGCTGGGCTACGCCGTATTCGGTTACCACGTAGTGCACATCTCCCCGGGTTGTTACAACTCCCGCGCCTTTTTTAAGAGTGGGAACTATTCTGGAAATACTGAAATCTTTAGTAGTGGACGGTAAAGCTATAATCGGCTTGCCACCTTCGGAATGTGCCGCTCCCCGGATAAAATCTACTTGACCGCCAATTCCGCTGTAAAATTTTGTACCGATTGAATCGGCGCAAACTTGTCCCGTCAAATCTATTTCAATTGCCGAATTGATGGCAACCATTTTTCTGTTTTGTGCAATGATGAAAGGATCGTTCACGTATTCTTGCGGGTGAAATTCAATAATGGGGTTATTATCGATAAACTCATAAGATTTTTTTGTGCCTAAAACAAATCCTGCAATAATTTTTCCCGGATGAAGTGTTTTTTGTTCACCGTTAATCACACCTTCTTGAACCAATTCCACAATTCCGTCCGAAAACATTTCGGTATGTACTCCAAGGTCTTTTTTATCCCGCAAATATTTCATTACCGAATCGGGGATAGCGCCTATTCCCATTTGCAATGTAGAACCGTCTTCAATCATTTCGGCAACGTACTGCCCGATTTTATCGTAAACGTTAATTATTTCGGGAGAAGTGTGAGGATCGACTTGGGGTAATTCCATCAACGGTTCATCGTGCTCAACAATGTAATCGATTTTGTTTACGTGAATAAAACTGTTTCCCAATCCGCGGGGCATTTCCTTATTCACTTGGGCAATAACAATCTTTGCTTTTTCGGCCGGGGTTTTAATATTACCAACGTCAATTCCGTAGCTGCAAAACCCGTGTTCATCGGGCGGCGACACGTTAATAAGCGCCACATCCGGTTTAAGAATTCCGCGTTTAAACAGTAAAGTCATTTCCGAAAGGAATATCGGAATGAATTCCGCTCTACCTTCGTTAACGGCTTGCCGTGTATTCTGTCCAATAAAAAAAGCTTTATGTTTAAAATGTTTTTCCATTCCGGGTTTTGTGTATGGCAAATCGCCCACGATCAGGATATGATAAATTTCAACGCCAATAAGCTCGTCTTTTTTGCGTACCAAAGCCCTTATTAATTCCATTGGAGCCGCACAGCCGGGTTGAACTACAATTTTATCACCGGATTTCACAACTTTCATAGCCTCATCGGAAGAGCAAAGCTTGGCGTTATATTTTTCCAGCCAAACCGCTTCGCGCATCTTTCCGGATTTTATTTCATCGAGTGTCATTATAATCTTCTTTAATTATTTGAGAAAAAATGAATTCTTCTGAATTCCAAATTAAATGTATCTGCAATAACCTCATTGGTACAAGTACCGTTATGCGTACAAATTCCTTTCGCCAAGCCCGTATCGCCAAGCACGGCGTTCATTAATCCATTATCGGCAATTTTCAATATATATTCAATTGAGGCGTTTGTAAGTCCGAAACTGGCGGTTCTAGAAACCAAAGCAGGTAAATTCGGCACACAATAATGAATGACTCCGTGTTTAACAAAAACGGGATCCGAAATTGTTGTCGGGTAACTTGTTTCAACGCAACCACCTTGATCTATTGCAACATCAACAATTACAGCGCCTTTTTTCATAGTTTTAACCATTTCTTCTGTAACGAGGTGGGGGATTTTCTCAACTTTTTCCCCGATGGCACCGATGAACAAATCGGCAAATTTAACACCGCGTGCAATTGTGTAGGGATTTGCTGCAACGGTAGTGATATTTTTGGTCAACGTATTCTCAATTCTTCTAAGCCTTCTGATGTCTTTATCCAATACGATTACTTGTGCTCCTCTGCCGTAAGCAGCCCTTGCTGCATTTAGTCCTACGATTCCCGCACCAAGGATAACAACTGCGGCAGGCGCCACGCCCGAAATTCCACCGAGTAAAATTCCTCTTCCACCCGGGAAATCGCTTCCCAGGTATTTTTCCCCTTGTTGTACGGCAAGTTGTCCGGCAATTTCACTAACGGAATAAAGAACCGGATATTGTCCGTTCTTTTCAATCAATTCGTAACTTATTGCTGTTATTTTCTTTTCCAAAAGTTTTTCCATCACTTTTTTCTGTCCCACACCCAACTGCAGGAAAGAAAACAGAATTTGGTTTTTCTGGAGAAATTCGGTTTCCGTTTCGGTTAATGGTGAAACCTTAGCTATCAGCTCCGCTCTTTGAAAAGCTTCCTCGGCAGTGTAAACAATATTGGCTCCCACTTTCCGGTATTCTTCATCGGTAAAATTGCTGCCCAAACCGGCTCCGCTTTGAATAAATACGGTGTGTCCGGATTTAACAAGAGCATCCACGCCTGCCGGCGCAAGTGCAATTCTTTTCTCTTCAAACAGAGTTTCTTTCGGAATTCCTATTCTCATATAACTTTTATTATTTTTGTTTTAAAATTAAAAAGATATTAAGTGGTTTCAAAGCAATATTAAAATTACATTGACCGCTTACACATTTATATAATTAATCTTACACCGCCCAATTCTTCCAATTTATAAGGGAATCTGTCCCCGGGTGAACCGATAAACATGAAATTGATTGGAATTTTCCATTTTTCCGATAATTCACGTACAAGTTTAGGACCGAATTTCCCTTCCAAGGTAACAAATTCTATTTCGATTTCGGGATATTCCCTGTTCAGCACATCCAAATCCCTCATAAAATTTTCCGGTACTTTCTGTCCTTTTCCTAAAACCGTTACAATTTTCAACCGGTTAGTCTGTTCATTTTCTTTAATGTAAAGCATTACTTTATTCAACGTGGCAATATCGTCGCCTTTGGTAAAAAATACAAATTCTTGTGAATTAATTTTATTTATAGTATCAATTATTTTTTTATTTAAGTTTAATACAAATCTTCTAATGGGTTCGAAAATGTAACGGATGAAAGAAAGTAAAAATTTAAGTATCCAAATTCTTTTGAGCATAATAATCACAACAAGCATGGTGGGAATAAAATATTGAAAGAACACAATCAAATATTTCGGGTTCATAATTGCATTACCGATAATAGCAGTACCGACAGCAATAATGGCTAAAATAATTGCAATCCACGATGCTTTTTCCGGGCGTGGCAGTTTCGAACGTTTGATCTTCAGAAGAATGTTTCCTATTGCAAAAAGAATCATTACCGAGAGAAAAGATATTGTATAAACACCCGCAAGTGCGCCCAAATGTCCTTCGGTGATAAACAGAATCGAAACACTGAGCACAAAGAACATTATGATAATCCGGTAGGAACTTCCCCTTTTGTTTTTCTTCAATAAAAACTGAGGCATTACACGGTCGAGTGTCATCCGTTCTATCAATCCGCTTACACCGACGTAAGAAGTTAACACCGCACCGCTCAACACGAGAGCCGCATCCACCGAGATTACGGTTGAAAGCCATCCTCCGCCGGCAATGTTTCCCAAGTAAGAAAGTAATGCTTCTTTGTGTTGATGCACATCTTGAATTCTAATAATTGCCAAGGCAAGAAATGCCATAAGAGGATTGAAAATGCTGACAACTATCCACATATTTCTTAATGTTTTCGGGAAAACACCGGGCGCTTGTTCTTCAACATAATTGGCGGAGCTTTCGAAACCGGATATGCCCAACATTGCAGCTGAAAAGCCGAAAAACAGAGCGGTTATAATCCCGCCTTTCACCGGCATTTCGTAATTTACAAACAGAGTATCCAGACCGTGGTTAACAATAAAAATAATTGCAACCAAGGCAAGTGTGGTTAACGAAAGCAGATGAAAAATGAAAATTGCAACTGCAAATTTTGATGATTCCCCTATTCCAAGGATTGTAAGACCCATAAAAAATGCAAGTAAAATTACTGTTGCAATTATTACGGGCAATTGATGCCAAAGGGTATGAACGTAATGCATTGCCTCACTTGCGGATATCACTGCCGTTGCCATATACGAAAGTATGGTTAATGCTGCAGCCAGCGATGCGGTCGATTTGCTTGTTGTATTGAGCAAGGCATTGTAAGCACCACCGTTCAGAGGCAAAGCGCCGACTACTTCGCCGTAGATTTTCCGGAACAAGTAAAGTACAGCCGCTACAACCAGTAGTGCCAACCATGCGTATTGACCCGCATAAATGATTGATAATGCGGAAACATACAAACAGGATGAGCTTATATCGTTTCCGCAAATTGCGGTTGCGGGCAGTTCTTTCAGTTTTTTTGTTTCAATTTTAGTCAATTTACTTACCTAATTTGTTTTTCAAACATTAACCGGTGTAACCGGCTTTTTTCCTTTTAAAACGTTAATAATATTTTTTGCAGCCAACTCAGCCATTTTATTTCTTGTTTCAACCGTGGCGCTTCCGATGTGCGGGAGCAAAACCACATTTTTCAGTTTGTAAAGCGACGGATTGACTGACGGTTCGTTTTCATAAACATCGAGACCGGCGGCAAAGATTTTTTTACTGCGTAAAAGTTTGATTAAATATTTCTCATTAATCACTTCGCCCCGTGCCGTGTTTACGAGAATTGCACGGGATTTCATTAAATCCAATTCTTCCTTATCCAAAAGATGAAATGTTGCCGGTGTAAGCGGTAGATGAACGGAAATTACATCGGCGGTTTTCATAAGCTTGGCAAGGGAAACTTTTTTAGCTGCAGTTTGTTTTTCAAAATCATGTTTTCTGCTACGGCTGAAATAAATTATCTTCATTCCGAATGCTTTTGCGCGGATTGCGGTAGCTTGTCCAATTCTGCCAGCGCCAACAATCCCGAGAGTTTTATTTTTTAAATCTGACCCAAGAAACAAATCCGGTTTCCAACCTTCGAATTTTCCTTTCCGCATAAATTCATCGGCTTCGCAAAACCGGCGCGAGCATGCCAAAATAAGACCCATTGCAACGTCTGCGGTTGCATCCGTTAAAATACCGGGTGTGTTGGTTACAATAATTCCTTTACTGTTGGCATACCGGACATCGATATTATTAAAACCCACTGCATAATTTGCAATAATTTTCAGATCCGGAAGATTGTCAATCACATATTTATCAATTTTGTCACTTAATAAAGTCAGAAGTCCACCGGAAGATTTAGCCAGTTTGATTAAATCATTTGAAGGAAGCGGGCTTTTCTTCCGGTTAATTTTTACATCGAAGCCCTGCTTGGTCAGCATTTCTTCTGCAACAGAAGGAATTTTTTGAGAGATAAAAACTTTCATTTTCATTATCAAAATTAATTTGGGTGCAATTACGAACCGAACAGAAGTTTAACGATAAATAAAGCGCCGAGAATTCCGGCAGCATCTGCCAATAAACCTGCAACTAACGCATGCCTTGTTCTACGAATATTAACAGCGCCGAAATAAACAGCCAAAACATAAAAAGTGGTTTCGGTACTGCCGAAAAAAGTGGAAACCAAAATACCCAAGAATGAATCGGGACCGTGAACTTTAATAATTTCGGCCATAATACCAAGCGAGCCGCTGCCCGAAAGCGGTCGCATAAGCGCCATAGGAAGAGCTTCGGCGGGCATTCCGATAAAATCGGTAAAAGGTTTCAATATCATTACGAGGAAATCCATTGCGCCGCCGGCGCGGAAAATACCGATTGCAACAAGCATGGCAACAAGATATGGAATGATTCTTACAGCAACGTCGAAACCTTCCTTAGCCCCTTCAACAAATTTTTCGTAAACCCTTACTTTTTTGAATGCGCCGTAACCAATGAAAATAAAAATCAACATCGGTATGGCAAGTATGGAAATTATCTGGATAACACTTTTAAAGAACCCGGGAGTAACAAAACCGGAAACCGCCGATAAAATTCCGCTGGATACTGCAAATGCCAAAGCTGCAATAATTCCAAAAACGATTAAAATATTTTTGATATTTTCCTTTAAATATTTGACAAAACTGAATCCTTCGATTGAAAATTTTTCAAGAATTTTTGCTGCAGTAATTCCTGTAATTGTGGCGCAAGAAGCCCCGAATATTGAAGTCCCGATAATAATAGCCGGGTCGCTGCTGCCCGCGGCCGCTCTAACCGCAATTGCAGTTGCCGGAATAAGCGTTAATCCCGCAGTATTCACGGTTAAAAACGTACACATTGCGTTTGTTGCCGTACCCTTATCCGGATTCAATTTATCCAATTCTTCCATGGCTTTCAAACCGAATGGAGTTGCCGCATTCCCAAGTCCAAGCATATTGGCCGAGATATTCATAATCATCGCACCCATTGCCGGGTGATCGGGCGGAACATCTGGAAACAGAAATTTGGTGACCGGTTTTACGGCATTAGCAATAATTTTAATCAATCCGGCTTCTTCGGCAACTTTCATTACACCAAG
The DNA here is from genome assembly GCA_026983955.1 of Melioribacteraceae bacterium. Taxonomy (GTDB): domain Bacteria; phylum Bacteroidota; class Ignavibacteria; order Ignavibacteriales; family Melioribacteraceae; genus BMS3ABIN04. The sequence continues at coordinate 6,943 of JALSTB010000183.1, read as the reverse complement.
CCACAAAGCCATAATTCCGATTAAACCAAGGGAAATATCGACGGCAATTCCGGCATAATCCAAGGCGGCTTTGGTTACCGCTTTCATTTTGGCAAAACCGATTTTTTCAAAAACTATTGCCGCTTGCGCCCGGTTCGAACCGGCAAAACCGAATAATCTTACTTCCCCGGTCAAATCGTTTTCCTTTCCTGTAACCTTTGCCATCTCTTTCCAAATCAAAGGAGCATTTTCGTTCATAATCAGGAAAAGAGTGATTTTACCGTTATCCGGATTGTAAGAGATTTTCGCCGGGTAGTTTATATCATTTTTTTCGTTGGTATTGTAAAACTTATTGAAATCTTGGGAACCGAGCCGGATTTTCACATTATATGTTGCTTGCTTGGTTTTATCGAACGGTTTTTCGAAATAAACTTGTGTGTAAAGTGAATCGCCGTTTCTGTATTTATTTGAATTCTCGTCAACAATATCGGTTGAAATTGCCAGACCGATTCCCAGAACAAGAAGTGCAAGCCATACATAATTTAACATACATCAGAACCGTATCTAATCGATGGGAAATCCATATTAATTGAAATTAAAGTTATAAATTAATATGAAAAAACGAAAGTAATATATGCAAAGTTGCAAAACTTGACAAAAAGTACTTATTTACCTAATTTTATATGAGATAAAAAACTCCAATTAATCTATTTTAATTCTCGTTTCATTAATTTGAGGTAAAATCCAATGATTTACACAAAAACCGGAGAATATGCCATAAGGGCGATTTTGTTTCTTGCCAGGCAACCAAAGGGCACTTTGGTAATGTCTTCGGATATTGCTGAAAAAGAAGATATTCCATCCCATTATCTTGCAAAAATTTTACAAAGAATGGCTAAATTCGGCTACGTGGATTCTTACAAAGGAAGAGGCGGCGGATTTAAGATTACAAATTTAGCAAAGAAAAGTTCTATTTTGGAAATTGTTGAAAGAGTGGAAGGTCCGGTTATCAATTTGAAATGTGTTACCGGTTTGAAGGAATGCTCTGATGAATATCCATGCCCATTGCACGAAGAGTGGACGGAACTGCGAAACAGAATTTACAATTTGATTTCAAGTCGCTCCGTGGAGGAAGTTGCGGAGAAATATGCGGAAACACTGAGAGGCGGAAAGTAAAATCACTTTTCCACGGAAAGATTTTGGAAACGGCACAATTCCGTGCCGTTTTTTTTGTACTAACTGAATAAATCGAATTGTTTTTTATTTAAGAAGCAACATTTTTCTTGTCTGCACAAAATTTTCACCTCTTAATCTGTAAATATATACTCCGCTGCTTAAATTATTACCGTTGAATAAAATTTCGTATGTGCCGGGCTTTTCATATTTATCAACAAGGGTAGCAACTTTCCTGCCTAAAATATCATAAACGGTTAGTTTTATTTGAAGTGTTTCGTTGTTTTCATCAAACGGAACATCATACTTTATTGTTGTAAACCCGTTAAACGGATTAGGATAATTTTGCGAAAGATAAAATTCCTCCGGAAGTCTGGCTTCTGTTTTAGGTAGATTGAAATAAACATTTTCCTTGCCGCTTTCCCAAGAATAATTCCCGCTTTCCGGATAACGGTAAACATTGCCGGCAGTATCGTGCACTTCGAACCAAAATTCAATTTCTCCGTTTACCGTATTCACTTCCGTGGTTTCGTAATGGAAACCGTTTTTATTCATTTTCACGGGAACCACAACATCGGAATTAGCAAGGTGATAGAAAAACATAACCGAACTTGAATCAATGTCAGTGGAATCGACAAAAGCTTTGCGCAAAATATAAGTACCGTTTTTCTTCACTATGTTTGGGAAAGAAATTGCCCTTGCGGCTGAAATCAGTCCGTAACCTCTGTCGTAATCCGGGTTTGCCGAATTATCACCGGTCTCCAATAAAATGTGGCGCAATTGGCGGTTGTTCAAACCGGGATAAGCCGAAAGCAAAAGCCCGGCAACACCGGCTGCAATCGGTGCCGACATTGAAGTGCCGGCGCTTCGTACATAAGTATTGCCAACCACGTAAGCATTATAAACCGAAACGCCTTGTGCTACCAAGTCGGGTTTTACCCGTCCGTCGTATGACGGACCTCTCGAACTGAAAGAAGCAACCACATTAGCCGGAGTAACCGCTCCAATTGCCAAGGTGCGGAAACCGTCGGCAGGCGCGGTTATATAATGCCAATTTTTGTTACCCTCGTTACCGGCAGAGGTGATCGTAAGAATTCCTTTTTTAAATGCTTTCTCTGCAGCCCTCGTTACAATTGTGGTTTTGCCGTCCATATCGGCGTAAGTATATGACGTACCGGAATCGTCAAATTGGCTGTAACCGAGCGAGCTGGTTGTTATATCAACACCGAGCGAATCCATCCATTCGAGTGCAGCGGCATAATTATCTTCTTCAACGTGGGTTTCACTCCTGTTATCTTCCGTTTTTGCAAGAATAAAATCCGCATCGAAAGCGGGACCGACAATCATACCTTCATCAAATCCGGCCAAAATCGAAAACACTTGCGTTCCGTGTGTATCTTGGGTTTTTACATCACCCGGCTGGTTTGACGTAACGGAATCGTGAAAAATGAAATCGTATTCGGCCAAAACGTTTGCATTCATTAACGAAGAAACCGCTTTCCACCGGAAACCGTTATCCAAAATTCCGATTGTAACACCTTTTGCTGTTATTCCCAAATTGTGCACTTCCGGAATTTGTGACAGCTCGTACTGACCGAACGAAGGTCCGTAATCGTACTTGTAATTTTGCACAAAATTTGTGTTTTTGTATAAGGTTTTTTCTTCCAATGTTACCAGCTTTTTGCGTATTTTGATTTTTTTGACCGGTTCGATTTTTTTTACAAACGGTAATGCCTTAACTTTCTCCACTTGGCTGAATGTGAGATATGCACTTACGGCATTAAACCATTTCAATTTGTTAATTATTCTAATGTCAAGTTCCCGTAACCTTGAAATATATTTTTCCGGAACAGGCAAATCATCATAATCGAAATATTTGTCCGTACCCAGAGTTTTAATTCTGCGGTTAATGGATTTTGCGGATAAAGTTTTTACCGCCACTTTATTCCGCTCTACGGGTTTCAACAAAATATTTCCCGTTTCACCTTTATCGTTGAAATAAATGAGATATTTTTGCTGTGGAAAAATTGAGCCGGTAATAAGAATAGAAACCAGAATCAACTTAAATAAAAAATGCATGCCCCACCAATTTTGTTAACCGTTAAATTTAGGCAAAAAAGTAAAACGAGGTAAGTAAAAAATTAATACACCAATTTTGCTATACGGTTTATTCTTACCGAGCCCAATAACCTGAAAAAATCGGAGAAAGGAATATTCGGATTCCACGACCAGTAAATCATAAAAGCTTGTCCGACGATTTTTTCACGCGGGACAAATCCCCAGAAACGGCTGTCCGCACTGTCGTCCCGGTTATCACCCATCATAAAATAATAATCTTGAGGTATGGTGTAAGTATCGGCCGGTTTCCCTTCGATGTAAACCTTGCCGTTTTTTACTTCAACAACCTCTTTCCCGTAATTGCGGTTGATTAACGTACGGTAAATTTCTATGTTTTCCGGAGATAATTTTACAACGTCGCCTTTCTTCGGAATTACTAAAGGACCGTAATTATCTTCGTTCCACCCGCTTCCTTTCGGGAAAATATCACTTCTTGAAACACCTTTGGGAGTAATTACCGGATCGAGATACTGAATGTGTGGGGGAATTGGCGCACGTTTCCCGTTAATGAAAACAACTTTGTTTATAATTTCGATTGTGTCGCCCGGAATTGCGATACATCTTTTAACGTAATTACTTATTTCTTTAGGTTTCAATTCGTCCCTTCCGCCAGGGTATTCAAAAACAACTATATCACCTCTTTCGGGATCGCGCAATGCGGGAAATTGAAAATAAGGTAATGCAATATTCGTAAAAGGAATATTTCTTGGCGATGAAGACCCGTAAATAAATTTATTTACGAACAGAAAGTCACCTACCAAAATTGTTTTTTCCATCGAACCGGTCGGCACCCTTGAAGTTTCAATTAAAAATGTTTTTATCAATAATGCTGCAATTGCCGCAAAGAATAAGTTCTTCAAAAATTCAAGAAATTTTTGAGTTTGTGTCTTGGTACCGCGTTTTTCTTTTTCCTTTGAATTCCTTGTTGTCATAAATTTTTTCTCTTCTAATTATGCAAAAATCCGTTTTTTATAGCATTATACTTTCAAAACCGGAAAATGTTTTCAATCGAATTAAATTTAATCTTCAATTTGTAGAACAGCCAAAAAGGCTTCTTGTGGAATTTCCACATTCCCCACTTGTTTCATACGTTTTTTACCTTCCTTTTGTTTTTCAAGCAATTTACGCTTACGGGTTATATCCCCGCCGTAACATTTGGCCAAAACATTTTTTCTGAGCGCTTTGATATTTGTGCGCGCAATAACTTTGTTCCCAATTGCCGCTTGAACCGCAATTTCAAACATTTGACGCGGAATAAGCTCTTTAAGTTTCGATGTAACTTTCCTTCCCCAATCGTATGCTTTGGTTTTGTGTACTATAATTGAAAGCGCATCCACTTTTTCGCCGTTCAGCATTATATCGAGTTTTACCAAATCGGACGGTTTGTACCCGATAAATTCGTAATCGAAAGAAGCGTATCCTCGTGAAATTGATTTTAATTTATCGAAAAAATCGAAAATTATTTCTGAGAGTGGAAACTCGTATTGAACATCGGCGCGTGTAGGGTCGAGATAAGTTGTATTTTTATACACACCGCGCTTATCCATTGCCAGTTTCATTATACTTCCCAGATATTCGCTTGGCACAACAATTTGAGCTTTAACAAACGGTTCTTCAATTCTTTCAATTTCACCTACCTCGGGCATTTCGGCTGGATTGTCCACAACAACTTTTTCACCGTTTTTTTTGTAAACATGATATTCAACGTTCGGCATAGTTGTTACTATATTTTGATTGTATTCCCTTTCCAAACGCTCTTGGACAATTTCCATGTGCAACATTCCAAGGAAACCGCATCTGAAACCGAACCCGAGCGCCGCCGAAGTTTCCGGAACAAACACCAGCGCCGAATCGTTAAGTTGCAACTTCTCAATTGCATCGCGCAGACTTTCGTAATCTTCGGAATTCGAAGGATACAGTCCGCTGTAAACCATCGGTTTTATTTCGCGGTAGCCAGGCAAGGGTTCTGCGGCACCGTTTTTTGCATGGGTAATCGTATCGCCCACCCGCGTTTCTTTTACATCTTTTATTCCGGCAATTACATAACCCACATCGCCCGCTCGCAATTCACCGGTTTTGATTTTTTTCAAGCCGAGAATACCGATTTCTTCGGCAAGGTATTCGTTTTGATTTGCAAAAAATTTGATTTGATCTTTTGTTCTGAGAATACCGTTAAAAATTCTTACGTAAGCAATTGCACCGCGGTAAGAGTCGAACATAGAATCGAAAATTAACGCTTGCAAAGGTTTGTTTTCATCACCTTCCGGCGGCGGTATCCGGTGAATTATTGCTTCCAGAATTTCTTCGTAACCGGTTCGTTGTTTCGCGCTTGCCAAAATAATTTCATCTTCACTGCATCCAAGCAAATCGATTATCTGTGCTTTCACGGTATCGACCATCGCGCTGGGCAAATCGATTTTATTTATTACCGGGATGATTTCAAGTCCGGCTTCAATTGCCAAATAAACGTTACTGATTGTTTGTGCTTCAACACCTTGAGCGGCATCAACAACAAGTATTGCACCTTCGCAAGCTGCCAGCGAACGTGAAACTTCATAAGAAAAATCAACATGCCCGGGCGTATCGATTAAATTCAAATCGTACTTAACACCGTCTTTTGCGGTGTAATACATTTTAATCGCATGCGACTTAATTGTTATACCGCGCTCCCTTTCCAATTCCATATCGTCGAGCAATTGCGACTTTGCTTCTCGCTCGGTAATTGTTCCGGTTTTCTCCAGAAGCATATCTGCAATTGTAGATTTACCGTGATCGATGTGCGCTATTATGCTGAAATTTCTTATATTTTTCATTCGCTTAAAAAATTATTAGCCTCGAAATATAAATATTGATTGGTGCAATATCAATTTTCCGCTAATTATGATTTGTTTATATTATGTTTGAGTTTGAGGTTTATAAAATGAAAAAATTCTTTTTGATAATCCCGTTAATATTCGGCATCAATGTTTCTTACGCACAGGGAATAAATTTCCTGTGGATAAAAAACGAAGTGAATAATCTTTCCCTGGTCAAAACGGATATCCGGAACTACGATTTTGTTTTGATTACCTCCTCAAAAGTAACAAGTTTGTCTAAAATGTTAAACGAAACAATTCCCGATAGCATTCCTGTTATTTATTTTCCGGATGCATCATACCGTGATTTTTTAATACAATCTTTCTTGAACGATGGGATTAACCTGCAGCGAAGATTCTCATATTCAAAAAACGGCGTTACGGTTTTAGGTTTGAATTATAAATTAAATAAACTTTTGAACTATTCCGGGTTATTACCGGAAGATGAAAATTGGCTTAGGGAAAACTTAACCGTAAACAAAAATCCCAAACGGTTGTATATTGTTGCCTGCGGATTTGAAAAAGAAAATAATTTACTGGATATCCCCGGTTCCCTCTTGCCAAAAGAGACTTATTATATTTTTCTTAACACCTTGGAATCGAAGTACGGTAAATCACCAGTTTTACAAGTTGAACTTAAAAATAATAATATTTTAATTAAAAAGAAAAGAATTAATAATATTAAACTTGCAAGTTATAAAGCCGATTTCAAAAACAAACTTGAACGAGGGATTTCAAATCTCAAAATAATTCAAGCAAAACAAAATAATTCATTTACATTCAACCCACCGCTTATCGACGGAAATAATTTTTATACG
>JALSTB010000182.1 GCA_026983955.1 Melioribacteraceae bacterium | reverse complement strand
GCCATTGCTTCCGTTAATGACAAAACGGTTGGTACGGCAACGGGCATTTTTAATGTTGGAGAATTAAATATTGAACTAATAAATATTAAATTAAATTCAGATTACTTGAAACTTATAGCAAATTCTACCGGTGGTAAATATTTTTATCTTACAGGGCAATTGGGAATTAACGGTTTGCTTGAAAAGATTAGAGAAAATAATTTAATTTATACAACGGAAATAAATGAAATTAAAATTTGGTCTAATTATTGGATATTGATATCTTTAATTTTGTTATTTGCAGTTGAATGGTTGATAAGAAAAATCGCTGGAATGTTATAATTATTTTACCATAAATCTGAGGGTGCGTTATGAAATTCATACGGTGGAAAAGCGATTATTCGGTAAAGAACAAATTAATTGATTCCCAACATAAGAGTTTAAATGAGATTATCAATGAACTTTATGAAATGGATGTAAAAAAAGATGAGAAACGGGCGCGTGAATTATTAAACGAATTTGTGGAAAAACTTGACGAGCATTTTGATACCGAAAACAAACTTATGACAGAGTCGGAATATCCGGGCTACTTCTCCCACAAGCTTGAACATGAACGGGCATTGCGTAAATATTCTTCTTGGGTCGATTCAATGTTAAAGAAAAAGAAACTGGAAATTGACGGGGAATTTTTTAATTCATACAAACGATGGTTTGAAAATCATCACACTTTTCAAGACAGTAAACTGGGAACATTTTTATCCCATAAATAATCTTTGAAACCGGTAACAATTAAAAAGGTTTTCGATTTAATTCTTCCGCGGTTATGTGAACACTGCGGAGCCGTTTTGTCCTCAACGGAAGAAATACTTTGCACTACATGTTTTTCGCGGTTAACGGTTGCCGGCGAAGAGCGTTTGGCTTTGGAATATAAAAGAAAATTTGCATCCGAAAACCACATTGATGATTTTCTTTCCGCTTTTCTGTTTGATCAAAACACTCCCGTTCAGTCCGTAATTCATTCGCTTAAATATAACGGTAAATTTAAAATTGGAATTTTTCTTGGGAAAACCGCCGCACAAATTTTAAGCACAAAATTACAAAACTGGGAAGCCGATTTTATAATTCCGGTTCCCCTCTTTCATTCCAAGAAAGCCGAACGCGGCTACAACCAATCGTTTTACATTGCCAAAGGTCTATCCTCAATTCTGAATATTCCGGTAAAAGCAAATTTAACCAAGCGGATACGATACACCGAAACACAAACGGCTCTCAGTTTGGAAGAAAGAAAAGAGAATATGCTAAATGCGTTCGATCTTAAAAAGAGAAAAAGTATTGAGGGTTCTAAAATTATTTTGGTTGACGATGTAATTACAACCGGTTCAACAGTGAGGGAATGCGGAAAAACATTAAAACGGAACGGAGCCGTTAAAGTATTTGCCTTTTCGGTAGCAATTGCAAATTAAGTTACATTTTTTCCGGAGCACTTACTCCCAAAATTGAAAGCCCTTTTTTCAAAATTATTTGAGTTGAAATAATTAAAGCCAATCTGGCTTCCGCCAATTTTTTCTCCGAACCTATAATTCTGCATTCCGTGTAAAATTTATGGAAGAGTGCGGCAAGTTGTTCGAGATAATTTGCGATTTTATGCGGTTCGAAATTTGTTGCCGCATAAAACACTTCGTCGGGAAATCTGTGCAAATGTTTCAACAAGTTTTGTTCGCTTCCGGTTTTCAATAAATCCAAATTATCCGTTGAACTCCGGAGTCCCTCGTCTTTAACCGTGCGCAAAATCGAACTGATTCGAGCGTGTGCATATTGTAAATAAAAAACCGGGTTTTCATCTGTTTGTTTTTTTGCAAGCGACAAATCGAAGTTCATATGACTGGAATAACTTCTCATATTGAAGAAATATCTTACGACATCGTGCCCCACTTCATCAATCAATTCATCCAAAGTAATGAAGTTTGCTTTACGGGTTGACATTTTAATTACTTCACCCTTTTCCATAACAGTAACAAATTGATGAATTATAACTTTAATTTTTTCTTTATCGTATCCCAAAGCCTGCACGCCTGCAAGTACGTCCGGATAAGTTGCCATGTGGTCTGCCCCGAAAATATCCACCATTAAATCATATCCCCGTTCGAACTTGGTAACGTGATATGCAATATCGGGCAAGCGGTATGTAGGCTCTCCGGTAGATTTTATAATAACTTTATCTTGTTCTTGTCCCAATTCCGTTAGCTTCAACCAAGTGGCGCCGTCTTTTTCATAAGAAAGATTTTTCTTTTTAAATTCCGTCAGCACTTTGTCGATATTTCCGTTATCATAAAGTGATTTTTCGTTAAAGAAAGTATTAAATTCAATATTTAATCTTTTAAGTGTTCTTTTTATGTTTTCGAATATTTCTCTTTCCGCTTCATCTTTGAAAATTCCGTCTGCCGGTTCTTCTTTTAAATTTTCACCGTATTTTTCCAAAACGGTTTTTGCAATATCAATTATATATTCGCCTTGATAATATTCCTCTTTAAATTCCACTTTTTCGCCGAGTAATTGCAAATATCGTGCTTTAACCGATTCGCCCAGAACACGCATTTGCCTGCCGGCATTGTTAAAATAATATTCGCGGTCAACTTTGTATCCGATCCACTCAAGCAAGTTTGCGACCGTGTCGCCAAGTACGGCATTCCGTCCGTGCCCAACAGTTAACGGTCCGGTAGGGTTCGCCGAAACAAATTCTACATTTGCTTTTTTACCGGTATGAATTTCAAAGCGCCCGAAAGTATCCTTCTCTTCCAAAATTGTTTTAATAATCCGGGTAACAAACTCAGGTGTAAAATAAAAATTAATAAATCCGGCGCCGGCTATTTCAATTTTTTCGATAATATTTGAATCGTAAGAAAGGTTTTCCACAATTTCTTCTGCAATTTGGCGCGGTGGGCGTTTCAGCTTTTTAGCTAACATCATTGCAATGTTTGTAGAGTAATCACCGTTTACATTATTTTGTGGAACATTGAAACCGATTTCCACATCTTGCAGGTAGGTCAGTTTGTTTTTCAAAACGTCGAAAATACCGAGAAGATAGTTTTTCACAAAAACACTCCGCTTTTAATCTTGATCAACAGCAGGTTCAATTTTATCCTCAACCGTTCTGGAAGGTGCATCCAACCACAGTTTTTCCAAATTATAGAAGTCCCTTGCTTCTTTTCTGAAAACGTGTACAACCACGTCAAAATAATCGAGCAAAACCCAATTGAGTGATTCGTATCCTTCTTTATGATAACACTTTATTCCCTCTTCACGCAGCTTATCGTCAATTTCGTCTGCAATGCTTTTCACTTGCACATCGGAATCGGCCGAACAAATTACGAAATAATCGGCTATGGTCGTCAGTCCGCGTAAATCCAAAATTTTAACATCGTAACCTTTTTTGGATAAAATAATTTCCGCCACTTTATCTGTAAACTTATTCATATAATTCAGTCTTCTCCTTTTACGGGTTTAAGTTTATAATAATCTTTTCCAATAATTACCGAAACATCGAGGAAGTAATTATCGTTAAGTTGTTGGATTACATTTGTCTTTGGTACGCCTAATTGAGCAGCAACTTTCCGGGCATTTGCTATATTACCGATTCGATCGATTACGAGTGTTTCGTCCACATTAAAAGAAACATAATTTCCAACATTTACCACATCGAATTTGTGTTCGCGTAAATAATCGGTAAATCTATCCGCCACACCGGCAACTCCGCAGCCGTTCAGGACTTCCACTTGAATAATTGATGCGGCTACTTGTCTTTGCGCCGTATCGTCTTCCAATCCGAATCTATCGGCAAATTTCAGAATAAGCGAATACGTCATAAAAATTACAATAGCTACCAGAGAAAAAATTATAATGTTTAGTATTAAATTTACCGAAGTTTCTTTCGGACCGGGTTTTGTTTTTTTAACCGACTTTTTCTTTTTCACGTTCAATTTTTTTAGATAAAAAAATAACCGAGTTAAACCCGGTTAGCAAATTTAATAAAATTAAACTTTTAATTCTCATCGTAAAAGTCGTTGTAAAACGGATTATAGTATTGGTAACGCGAATATCCCGGATAACCGTAATAACCGAACGGTGAGTTTCGATACTGAATTGATATTTGAAAATCTTCGGAAGGTTTATAATTTAACTGTGCCCTTGTTAAATAAAATCCGTTAATTTTATTGGAAAATTCTTTCCCGAAAGTACTGTAAGGCGAATTAATTACGCTTGCATCAATTTCAATGTTTAATTTATCGCTGAATTTGTAAGCCATTTTGTTTGTGTAAATTCCCAGTGCCAATCCGTTACCTCCGAAAGCGGAATAAGAAAGGCTGAATGAATGTTTCATACTGAAATTTTGCGGATTGATAAAACTCAAAATAAAACTTGAGGGATTGTTGTTCACCATACTGCCTTTAATATCGAGCGGTTTATTACCTTCATCTTTAAATTGTGCATTGGCAACGGTGAAAGCAAGCAAAAATAGTAAAACCAGCTTTTTCATTTATTCACCTTCAAGTTATGAACATTATAGTTATTTGACATTTAAATCCGTCAAATGTTTCATTAAAATAATTTTTATTTTACTTCAGCAATCATTTCAACTTCCACAGCGGAGTCAACCGGCAATTCGTTAACACCAACGGCGCTTCGTACATGTTTACCTTTTTCTCCGAAAACTTTCACCAGAAAATCGGAGGCACCGTTCGCAACTTTCGGTTGGTCTGTAAATCCCTCCGGAGAATTAACGAAAACAGTAACTTTAACAATTTTTTCAATCTTATCGAGTGAACCTATTTCCGCTTTGATCACATTTAAACAATTAACAGCACAAAGTTCAGCGGCTTTCATTCCCTCTTCAAGCGACAAATCTTTCCCAACCTTGCCGGAAAATTCGAGTTTCCCGCCGGTAACGGGAATTTGACCGGCCGTAAAAACCAAATTACCGGTTCGCACTGCGGGAATGTACGAAGCCAGCGGTTTGGGAGGATTTTGTAATTCGTAACCGAGTTCTTGTATTTTCTCTTCAAATGACATAACAATTAAAACTTTTTTATTCCAATATACGTTAATTGTACAAAATATAAAAAATTTTTTGTTATGATAATTCATATTATCCGGCGAATTTTATTAACTTACACATCCAAAAATCCGGGGAAAATCATGCCTAAATCGAAATTTGAAGAACTTGTTAACATAATGAGAAGACTGCGGAAAGAATGCCCGTGGGACCGCAAACAAACACACGATTCGATAAAAGCCGCTACGTTGGAAGAAGCCTATGAAGTTGTGGAAGCAATAGACGGCAAAAATTATGATGAGTTGAAAGGTGAATTGGGAGATTTATTGCTGCACATAGTTTTTCATTCCGCAATTGCAGAGGAAGCTGGTAAATTCAACGTTGAAGATGTTATTGAGGGAATATCAAAAAAATTAATCCGGCGTCATCCGCACATTTTCGGGAATGTTGTTGCAACAACCGGCAAGGAAATTGAAAGAAACTGGGAAACAATAAAACTTGAAGAAGGCAGAAATTCCGTGCTGGAAGGAATTCCGCGGGTTTTGCCTGAATTACAAAAAGCATACAGAATTCAGGAAAAAGTTTCAAAGGTAGGATTCGATTGGAAAAACAAGGAAGATGTTTGGGAAAAAGTTTTGGAAGAAATTGATGAGCTGAAGAAAGCTGAAAAAGAAAATAACAAAGAGCAAATTGAAAATGAAATCGGTGATTTGTTTTTCTCGCTTGTAAATTATGCACGCTTTTTAGGTGTTAATCCGGAGAACGCATTGCGCAAAACCAACGAAAAATTCCTTAAACGGTTTCAATACATTGAAAAAAAAGTTAAAGAATCCGGAAGAAAAATCACCGATTCAAATTTGGAAGAAATGGATAAATTCTGGGAAGAGAGTAAAAAAATCCGGAATTGATAATCAATTCAAAACAATTTTTATTAAAATAATTATTATTTCAATATTTAAGTTAAAAATCTAAGTTTTGTTGTTCCCGTTGGAATGTTTTTCGTAAGCATTGATTATATCTTTAACCAATTTATGCCTTACCACATCGCTCTTTGTAAAATACACGAAACCCACACCTTCCAAATCTTGCAAAATATTTTTAGCTTGAATTAATCCGCTCACGGCATGCGGCGGCAAATCTATTTGTGTAATGTCGCCCGTAATAATTGCTTTCGAGTTAGGACCTAATCTGGTTAAGAACATTTTCATTTGTAATGCAGTTGCGTTTTGCGCTTCATCCAAAATAACATAAGAATTGTTCAAAGTTCTTCCGCGCATATAAGCCAGAGGAACAATTTCAATGACTCCCCTTTCCACATAATTTTTCAATTGTTCGGCAGGCAGCATATCTTGCAGAGCATCGAACAAAGGACGCAAATAAGGATCGATTTTTTCCTTAAAATCACCGGGCAAAAACCCGAGGCTTTCTCCGGCTTCCACTGCCGGGCGTGCAAGAATAATTCTTTGAACCAAACCTTTTTTCAGTGCCGAAAGTGCAAAAGCTACCGCTAAATATGTTTTACCTGTTCCGGCCGGACCAATAGCAAAGCAGATATCGTTTTCTTTCATTATTTTCAGGTATTTAACCTGTGTGGGGGTTTTGGCTTTAATTGCGTCTTTTTTTGTGTAAAGAATTATGTTGTTGTATTCTTTACCATTAATTATTTCTTTCCCTTCAAGCGTAAGATCGATAATTGTGGAAACGTCTTGAGGTGAGAGTTTGCCCGAAGTGTTCAACACATAAGCCATCTCTTTGAATATTTTTTCAATTGTCTCAACTTCTTCCTTAGAGCCTTTAAGGTAAAGTATATCGCCTCTAATACTTATTGAGGTTGTAAATCTTTTTTCAAGCGGTTCGATATTGCTGTCGGAAAACCCGATAAGTGATTGAATATCTACGTTTTCCAGTTTTATTTTTTTCTCTATTTCCGTGTTACCTCCGTAAAAATAAAAAGGTTGACCCGGCACGGGCATGCCGAAATCAACCTTTAAATTGTTGAAAATTTAATTTCAATCTACAAACCGGCCTTTAATTATTGAGAAGGAGCGGGTTTATAGTTTCTTCTTAATTTATCGTAATGAGCTTTTTCATCTTCCGTCAAATTCGGAATTTTGAATACTTGGTCGGGATAAATCAAATCCGGATTTTTAATTTGGTCTCTGTTGGCTTTGTAAATTTTCGGCCAAGCGAAACCGTTTCCGTAATGTTTCGGATTTTTGGCAATTTTCCAGAGATAATCGCCTTTAACAACGGTGTACATAATTTCTTTCGGTTTTTCTTGCCAAGCATCCAAAAGTCTTTGCAATCTCATGTGCACTGTGGTATAAAATTCGGGCAATGCACTGATTTTGCTGGCTTTCAAAGCATCCAATTCAGCTTGTCTGTCTTCTTTAGGAGATTCTTTTCTTTGGATTTTACCTTGAAGGTCGTTTACTTTTTTTCTGAAGGCATCAACATCGGCTCTGCTTGCGCCAACCAAAGCATATGCTTCGTCCATACATTCGTCGTATGCTTGCATTCCGTTAATCTTCGATTTAAGATCGTTCACGGATCCTTGTAATGATTCCAATTCTTTGGATAAATCTGCTTTCTCTTGGGTCAATCTGTTTATTTCGTTTTGCCATTCTTCTTCAGTCATTTCTTTTTCTTCTTGAGCAAAAACACCCGAAGAGAGAAAAGCTAAAAGAGCAAACAAAACGAAAAGATATTTAACTTGCTTCATTATTAAATCCTCCTTTTAATTACTTCCAATTTTTTCTAAATTTTTCTTTGTAGCGGCTTTGTCGTTTGCGCATTGCTCTAATTTAGATTGTTTTTCAGCTAATTCTCTCTCTAATTTGGTTTTTTCGCTCTTGAGAGAGTTGACTTCTTTTTCGAGTGAACTTACTTCACTTCTCAAAGCGTCTAACTGGGCTAATTGCTCTTCGCTAACACCTCCGCAACCGGTAAGCCCTATTGTTCCGGCTACCAATAATACAGCTACAGATGTGCTTAAAAGAGATTTGATTTTAGTCATTGATATCCTCCTTTAATGATGTTGTTAACTAATTGTCAAAATTAAGTATATGAATATAAAGAAAATCAAATTAAAAATATACAATAATATTCGGTTTACTAAATTTCGGATATTAGACTTTTGTAAGAATTTCCCGCAATTATAAGATGGTCGAATACATTTATATCCAAAATTTTCCCCGCTTCAACCAATCTGCGTGTAATTTGCAGATCTTCCCGGCTCGGTTCCGGATTTCCACTAGGATGATTATGCAATATTATAATATTGGCAGAATTATTTTCAATTGCAACTTTAAAAACTTCCCTCGGATGAACAATACTCGAATTTAAATTACCGATCGATATCACTTCGTACTTTATTATTTTGTTTGCAGAATTCAAACATACCACAATGAACTTTTCCTTCACTTCATCCCGTAAAATGGGAATAAAAATTTCTGCAACGTCAGCAGGCATTGTAATTTTTTTATTCGAAAACCATTTCGATTGGGATTCGATTCTTCTGCCTATTTCAAATGCTGCCGCTAATGTTGCCGCTTTATCCTTACCTATTCCCGAATTTTTAACAAACGATTCAACCGAATTCGTTGCTGCAATAGCCAAATTCCGGTGCTTGAGCATAAACTCCTGGGCAATTTCAATTACCGATTTTCCTTTCGTACCGGTTCTTAACAAAATTGCGATTAGCTCGGCATCGCTTAAACTCCGCGCCCCTTTCAATAATAATTTTTCACGGGGACGGTCATCCAAAGGTAATTCTTTTACTTTCAGATTTTTCTCCGGTTATTCTTACTTTCTTTCTATTTTACCGAACATGGAAATATTTTTTCCGAAAGAATTTTCGGACAATTCATTTTTACCTTGTTTGCGCATACAAGTTCCCAGTAATTCCAAAGCTTTTCTGTCGTTTTCGAATTCCTCGAGATATTTCCTCAAATGTTTTTCCGCTTTACCGTATTCACCGAGTTCGAATAAAATTTTACCGGCACAATAATGGGTGGAAATTTCCTTTGCATTGATTTTTAGTGCGGTTCTTATCGATTCGTAGGCGTGGTAAAACATTTTCTTGTAAAAATATATTCGCGCAAGTGTTTTGTGCAGTTCGTGGTTTTGATAAAATAATTCCGAAGATTTTTTCCCGTTCGCCAAAGCTTCATCATATTTTTTTCTGTGAAGTTGGGTTTTTGCCAAAAACAAATATGCTTCGGGTACAAGATCGGCATCTTTGCTTTTTCCGATAAACTCCTTGAAGTTTAATTCAGCAATTTCATATTCTTTCAAATTGTAATTTGCCACACCCATAAGGAAATAAACTTCCGGATTTTCTTCCCTCGAAATTTCGGCAAGTTTATCGATTGCCAAATCGTAGAATGCATTGCGGATCAAAAAATGGCTGTAAATTTTTTTTATTTCTTCGTCGCTTGGGTTTTGCTCCAAATATGAATCCAATATTTTTTTTGCCAAATGAGGTTTGTTAAGTTTTTCGTAAGCACTGGCAAGTTTAACATTGGCAATTCTGGAACATTCTTTTTTATCTTTTAATACCGAGTAAAGTTGAATTGCATGCAAAAATTTTCCGTTCTCCTCAAAAATTTGAGCTTGCCGCAAAATATTTTCCCAGTTGGTCATTTCCCGTTACTCCCATTCAATAGTTGCAGGTGGTTTGGAACTTATATCGTAAACTACACGGTTTATTCCGCGAACGTTTCTAATAATTTTGTTTGATACTTTTTCCAAAAACCCTGGTTCAAATTTATACCAATCCGCTGTCATTCCGTCAATCGATGTAACACTGCGCAGAACCAAAGCATTTTCGTATGTGCGCGCATCGCCCATTACACCAACCGTTTGAATGGGCAGAAGCACTGCAAATGCTTGCCAAATTTTATCGTACAAACCGGAAATTTTCAATTCGGTAATGAAAATATCGTCCGCTTCCTGCAAAATTGCAAGGCGTTCTTCGGTTACATCGCCTAAAATTCTTACTGCAAGACCCGGACCCGGGAACGGGTGCCTACGGATAAAATCTCCGGGCAAATTTAATTCCCTGCCGATTGCCCTTACTTCGTCTTTAAATAATTCACGGAAGGGTTCGATTAATTTTAAATTCATTTTTTCAGGCAACCCGCCTACGTTATGATGGGTTTTAATCGTAGCGGATTTACCTTTTACCGATACGGATTCGATTACATCGGGGTAAAGTGTGCCTTGAACGAGAAACTTAACATTTTCAATTTTGGATGCTTCTTCATCGAAAACATCTATGAACGTTTTACCTATAATTTTCCTTTTTTCCTCCGGATCCGTAACATTTTTCAACCGGCTCAAAAACAGATGGGAAGCATCAACATGCTTGAGGTTAAGATCGAAATTATCACGGAACATCCGGACAACTTCCGCACTTTCATTTTTTCTCATCAAACCGGAATCGACGTGAATGCAGTAGAGTTGTTTACCGATTGCCTTATCCACAAGAACGGCTGCAACGGATGAATCGACCCCTCCGCTGAGTGCCAAAAGAACGTTAGCGTCTCCCACGGTTTCTTTTATTTCATTAATTTTCGATTCGATGAAATTTTCCGGTTTCCAATCCGGTTTAATATTACAAATATTAAATAAAAAGTTTTCAATAATTTTACTTCCTTCCTGCGTGTGATGAACTTCGGGATGGAATTGCAACCCGTAAATTCTTTTCTCCTTATTCTCAAAAGCGGCAACCGGTGTATCGGCGGTAGAGGCAACCACCGTAAAATTTTCCGGTGCCTCTGTAATTATGTCGCCGTGGCTCATCCAAACAACGGAACCGTTCCGTACGTTTTCCAAAATCATGCTTTCTTTTAATATGTTAAGTTCGGCTTTTCCGTATTCGCGGTTATCCGATTGCATTACCTTACCGCCGAACATTTTTGTAATCAATTGCATTCCGTAACAAATACCGAGAACTGGGATGTTCAACTCAAATATCCGCCCGTCGAGCTCCAATGCATTTTTATCGTACACGCTCATCGGTCCGCCCGAAAGTATAATTCCTTTGGGTTTTAACATTTTAACTTTTTCAAAAGGAAAAGTATTGGGTTGAATTTCGGAATAAACGTTCTTTTCCCGTATTCTTCTGGTAATCAGCTGAGTGTATTGTGAACCGAAATCTAAAATTAAAACGGAATTTGTTTTATGCATAAAGATAAAATTATATCCTGTTTCGCAATTTTAAGAGCGGACAAGAAGTCTTTTTAATACAAACGGCAAAAATCAAATCGATTGCAGCAAAACTTTATTACTGACCAACCATGTTTTTATAAGCGGCACTGTCAAGTAAATCGTTAACTTGGCCGGTATTTTCAAGTTCAACTTTCAATATCCAACCTTCACCGTAAGGATCGGAGTTAATCAATTCCGGTTCATCTTCAAGTTTGGGATTAATTTCCAAAACTTTGGCTGTAACCGGCGCATACAAATCGCTTACGGTTTTAACCGCTTCAATTGTACCGAATGATTCGCCTGCCGTAATTTCGCTTAAGTCCGGATCAACATCAACATAAACGATGTCGCCCAATTCACTTTGTGCAAAATCGGTAATTCCGATATAACCGATATTGCCTTCAAGTTTAATCCATTCGTGTTCTTTGGTATACTTCAAATTTTCCGGAAAGTTCATAATTACCCCTTGTTATTTAAAAGTTTATCGATAAACGAAGTATCGTATTCGGCTTTTTGAAACGCTTCATGTTCCAAAACTTGCAGGTGGAAAGGAATTGTGGTTTCAATTCCTTCTATTAAAAACTCTTCCAATGCACGTTTAGCGCGTTTAATAACTTCATCTCTGTTTTCCGCCCAAATAATAAGTTTGGCAACCATCGAATCGTAAAAAGGTGGAATAACATACCCGTTATAAATGTGTGAATCGATTCTGACACCGAAGCCGCCGGGAAAATGCAGATTTTCAATTTTTCCGGGTGAAGGACGAAAACCTTTGGAAGGATCTTCCGCATTAATTCTGAATTCCATGCTGTGACCGTAAGCCGCACGATGCGGGGCGGAAATTTTTTCACCGGCTGCAACCCGGATTTGTTCTTTAATCAAATCGACTTCGTTAACCATTTCCGTTACGGGATGTTCCACTTGAATCCTTGTGTTCATTTCGATAAAGTAAAAATTCTGGTCTTTATCCACAATAAACTCAACCGTTCCGGCACCTTCGTAATTTACGCTTTTTGCACCGAGTACCGCCGCCTCGGCCATTTTCCTTCTGGTCTCTTCCGAGATTATCGGCGAAGGTGATTCTTCTATAAGTTTTTGATGCCTCCGTTGAATGGTGCAATCCCTTTCACCGTATTGGACTACGTTCCCGTGTTGATCGCCAATAATTTGAATTTCTACATGATGTGGTTTTTCAATAAATTTTTCAATATACAATTCGCCGTTGTTAAATGCCGAAAGGGCTTCGTTGCTTGCAGTTTGAAATGCATTTTCAATTTCGCTTTCGCTAGTGACAATTCTCATTCCTTTACCGCCGCCGCCGGCAGACGCTTTAAGCATAACGGGATAACCGATTTCAGCGGCAATCTTTTTGGCATCAGCAACATTTTTAACAGCGCCGTCGCTTCCGGGAACAACAGGAACACCTACTTTTTTCATGGTTTCTTTCGCAAAGGCTTTGTCACCCATTTTGCTAATCATATCTGGACCGGGACCGATAAACTTAATTCCGGAGTCGGCACAAATTTCCGAAAACTCGGCATTTTCGGCTAAGAATCCGTATCCGGGATGAATTGCATCGGCACCGGTAACTTCGGCGGCTGCCATTAAAGACGGAATTTTAAGGTAACTTTCTTGACTGCTGGCAGGTCCGATACAAACCGCTTCGTCGGCAAACAACACATGTAAAGAATCTTTATCAGCTTCGGAAAATACGGCTACGGTACTTATTCCTAATTCCTTACAGGTTCGTATAATTCTAAGCGCAATTTCACCTCTGTTGGCAATAAGAATTTTATTAAACAATGTAACCTCGTAAATTTAAAATTGAATCTAATCTTTTTCAATAAGGAAGAGCGGTTGATTATACTCAACCGGAGTAGCGTTTTCAACAAGAATCTTAACAATTTTACCACTCACATCAGATTCAATTTCGTTCATAAGTTTCATTGCTTCAACAATACAAAGCACTGTGCCCTCGGTAACGTGATCGCCCACTTGAACATAAGGATCGGCATCGGGTGCGGGCGCACGGTAAAACGTACCAACAATAGGAGACCGCACTTCGTGTAAGTTTTCGGCTTTTGGTTCCGTTTTTTCTTCGGTAACAGAACTTTCTTGAGCTTGCGGAGCGGTTTGGGCTACCGGAACATTTTGCGGTACAGCGTTTGCCGGTGGAGTGAAGTTAACCACGGATCCGCTACCGTTCTTGGAAATTTTAACTTTTAAATCCCCCTCTTGAACCGTGAATTCGGTTATTTCACTTTTCTCCACAAGCTTAATAAGTCTTCTTAATAAATTTAAATCCATTTTTTACCCTTTTACTCTTTCTAAATATTCACCTTTTCTGGTATCTATTTTCAAAATATCCCCTTCATTTATAAAAAGCGGCACTTGTACGGTTGTGCCGGTTTCAAGTTTTGCGGGTTTCATTGCATTTGTTGCCGTATTGCCTTTGAAGCCCGGTTCGGTTTCGATAACCTTCAACTGCACTGTAATCGGAATTTCGACGGTAACAATTTGTTCGTTATCGTCAACTAAAATTTCAACTTCTTCACCTTCTTTTAAATATTTTTCACCACCGTCAAACAATTCAACGGGAATGTTAATTTGTTCGTAAGTTTCGTTATCCATAACAACCAGGCTCTCACCATCGCGGTAAAGGTATTGGTATTTTCTCCTTTCAACACGCACGGTTTCAACTTTTTCACCTGCCCGGAAAGTATTATCGAGCACTCTTCCGGTCCGGAGGTTTTTCAGAGTTGTTCTTACAAAAGCTCCTCCCTTGCCGGGTTTTACATGTTGAAATTCCACGATGGAATACAAATCGCCTTTGAATTTTATAATCAGCCCGTTTCTGAAATCGGATGTGTCTGCCATTTTTCCCTTGTTTCTAGTTTTGAAAATAATACGATTGCTTATTAATAAGAAGGAAGCCCGGAGGGCTTCCTTCCGGTAAAGTTTATTTCAATAAAGTCATTTTCATTGTTTTGCTGAAGTTACCAAATTTGAGCGTGTAAAGATAATTACCGCTGGCAACTTTATTTCCGAAATTATCCGTTCCGTCCCACTCAACTTTGTGTGTTCCAGCCTTCATTTCTTTGTTGTTTATCAAAGTTTTAACTTCCCTGCCCAAAACGTCGTAAACGGTAAGGGAAATTTCTTTATCGAGCGGAAGAGTGAAAGTTATTGTTGTAGCCGGATTAAACGGGTTCGGATAGTTCTGCTCGAGTTTATAATCATCGGGAACAATAACGGTTAAGTCTTTTTCTTCAATTCCGGTCGGCGTGGTAGCTTCGATTACTCTTAGTCCCCAAATCTTCGGGTTTCTCACATACGAAGTATCCAAGTCATAAGAAGCACCGTTCCATGTTTTTGTAATAACTTCCACACTATCCGGAACTTTTTGATAAGGAAGAATCAAATCTTCAAAACCGTCTTTATCAAAGTCGGTATTTCTAGCCCAAATTTTTGATGCAAAAGAATGGTCGATGGTAAAGGCGGTATCGACAACACCGGCAGAATCGGTAATTGTCATTGAAGAGTAAATTGTCGAATCCCCTGGATAAAGTACGCTTATTTCCCAATTGGCAGGATCCGTTTTGTCGCCACCTTGAAATTCCGCAGTTACTACATTGCTCGGGTAAGAACTGCTGAAATATAAATTCGGTTTTCCATCTGCATCAATATCACCGTAACCGTAACCGAAAGATGCGCCTTTTACCAAAGTGTCGGCACCGTTGATTAACTCAAGATTAAAGACGTTATCCGGTGTAATTTCACGAACATTATCCCCAGTTTCGTAATGAATCATATGAATGATATAACCTGTGCTGTAGGTCGGCATATATACTTCTTCTCTACCGTCATTGTCGATATCAGTAGCAATTGCGCCGAAAAGGGCAACTTGATCAAAGTCGAAAAGCATCAAATTTTGATTACCATTAGTAGTATCTGCCAATTCATAAGTATCTGCAGCTGGCACTACCATAGGTGAAACATTTTTATTATTCCAGTTATGTAATAAAATTTCTTTGTTACCGTCACCATCGAACTGTGCGGAAAACATTCCGTAGGGTGTTCCACCACTGAATCCGTATTGTGGATAGTCTCTTCTCAAAATTTCTTTTTCAACAATGAAACCGGAGAAACCCGGATTACCTGTAACCCAATTTCCATCGGCACTAATAATGTAAAAGCCGTCATCATTGCTACCGGAGCCTGCATCGTGACAAGTAATTAGTTCATTTTGCCCGTCTCCGTCGATATCCAGAACTTCCATATATTCATTTTTACCCGGGGTACCTTCGAATACGGCGTCTCCAATCAATTGAGCATAATGATCTCCGAAATTATAGGAACCAGCTTGCCCGTCCCATTCGTATATATAAATTCCGTTACGGTTACTGTAATACATAATTTCGATCAAACCGTCGTTATCCAAATCACCCATAAGCGGGTATCTTGGTGTTGAACCGCCTCCGTTTTGATCTACTTTGGGTGAAGTCCATACCAATTCCAACGAATCATTTCCAACATTAACGAAAAGATGAACTAATCCGTCTTCATTATAATTGGTAGCAACAATTGCCGATTGCCCGGTACCGAATGGATCGGGATGGTAATAAACTCCGCGTATACTGTTTAATCCCGATAGAACAGAGTCTTCGTCTCTTGCCGGCACATTATATGCAGTTGACAATCTTACCTGCGAAATAGCTAAACTTGCGGTAAGAAAAAACACCAAAACAAACAATATACTTTTTCGCATATTCTTCCTCCCTAAATTATTTAAATTTATGCTAAAATCGATAAATATCTTTCCGCTTCTCTAACGATAAACGATTTTTTATATTTCTTTCTAATTACCTGAAATAATTCCTTTGCTTTGTCTTTCTCGTTCGATTCCAAATAATTGATTGCAGCGTTTAAAATATACTCGGGGTTGTGTGCGTTAAATTGGGAAACATTTGCCGCTTTTTCAAAATATTCCGCCGCATCTTCATGTTTACCCATTGCTTCGTAGCAAGCGGCAATTCCGGCATATGCGGTTGCTTTGAATATTTCATTATCGCCCGAGTAATCTTCATAATATTTTAGGGCTTCATCGTATTTTCCCAAATAATAATAACTGTTTGCCAAATAAATTTTCGCATAATTACCTTGTTCGGTACCGCCGTAATCTTCAACTATTTGCTTTAACCCGATTATATCCGTACCGGGTTTTCCGTCAATTGCTTCTTGATACGAACCTGAATTATATAAAGGCAACACTTTCGATATTGCTATTGTGGCTTCCCTGTTTTTTTCTTTGTTACTGCTTACATACCAAAAAATACCGAACAGAATAATTGCAAGGGCAGCAACACCAATTAATATCTGTTGTTTGTATTCATTGAACAGTTCGACGGTTTTATAGTAAGTTGTTACCAGTTTGTCTTCTTTAATTTGCTTTTTTGTAATCTTTCTTTTTTTGGCAATCATTTTAAAATCTCGTGTTTCTTTTTAGAATATCAAATTTATTTTTGAAAGATAATAAATATTTAACTTACAATCCTAATATGATTGGAGAATATCCAAGCATGTTCACCGGCATAAACTTCCACGCGGTACGCTCCGCTTTTCTTTACGATAAAATCCGCTTCGTTAGTATCAACTGTATCAATTACTTTTCCATTCCGTATCAACTTTACCGTACCGCTAACGTTAGGCAGAATAACCCTTAATTTGGCTTTGCCGTTCAAATTGAATTCATCGCCCATTTGAAATATTTTATTGCCAACTTCGGCAAAAAAACGGAAACCCGAAGCATCACCCCGGTAATAATTTGCAACAAAACATCTACCGTTTTTTAATGATTCGTAAACCGCATGCTTTGCGTTTTTTATTCCTTCCGCCGATTTCGACTTATGAATTTTCTTATCCGTTAATATATATGTACGGATGGATTTAAATAGTACTTTGTAGGGAAACACCTCCACTTCGAAAAAACCGAGAAGGTTAACTTTGTGCGCATGTGCATCAACACCGCCAATTCCAACCACACGCCGTTTTTGATTGAGTTTATCCCATACTTTTAATGTTTCCGGCGGCGGGGCTTTTATGGAACTTAACGGGTGAACGAAATAATTGTATTTGTTTTTTTCGTTTAAGCCTTCCATCCATTCCGACATATGATTCCATATTTCGATACCTGTGAAACCGTCGATATTCCACTCCGTCCACGGATACGGAGGATGCTCTTTCATCGATTTTCTTTTTTCGTGCGGATGTGCCAAAAAACCGATTCCGCCCGCATCTTTAACAATTTTAACATATTCTTTTGCGGATTGGCGAGTTGAGGGGGTTTCATTGATTCCGAATGCAAGGTAATGATTTTGATTTTTTCTGTCGTTAATTTCCACACCTACAAGCAGCAGGGTGCTGCCGTGCCATCCCTCGTATCCTTCCCGCAGGGCTCTTAAAGTATTGTGGTCGGTTAATATGATGAAGTCCAACCCGACTTCGTTAGCGGCTTTGGCAATATCTTTTACGCTTCCGGAGCCGTCCGAAAACTTTGAATGTATATGGATGGCGCCGCTGTATTCATACATAATTTTAACTTCTTTTGCTTAAAGAATTTTTAACTCTCGACTTCAAACAAAGTTGTGTAGTGAGTCGATTTGTCTTTAATCATGTCGGATATTTTAGTCATTAGAATATCAATTCTTTCATCTTCCATCTCATCTGCATTTTCCCATGCTTCTTTCGATTGATACATATACATTTCTTCAAAGCAATTCGGTTTTCCTTTTACTTCAAAAACCGAATAACTTTCAAGCCCGTCGCCCTTTATTAAGCTCTTCAGTTCTTTAATTACTTTCAAATAATCATCTCTTTTATCGGGGAAAATATCATAGCGAATTGTAAAAATAACTTTACTCATCTAACTCCTCTTTAATTTAGAATAAATTTTCCGGAAAAAACTTCTTTTGCGCTTCCGGTTAATGTTAATTTATTAAATTTTTTATTAACGTAATTAAAATTTACCAGCAATTTTTCTCCGCTTTTTGTCATAATTTCGACAGGTGGTTTAACTTTGCCATGTAAAAATGCCGAAATTGCGGCGGAAACTGAACCTGTTCCACATGAAAGGGTCTCGTCTTCCACACCTCTTTCGTAAGTACGGATTGAGATATTGTTATTTTCAATCCGGATAAAATTTACGTTTGTACCTTCAGGTTGAAATTCACCGGCATATCTTATTTGTTTACCGATTTTAAAAATATCAAGTGAATTCAACTCAGGGTTTTCTTCCCATAAACCGGTTGTTTCATCAATATTAATTATAAAATGGGGGGCGTTTACGTCAATAAAATCACCCGAGATTATTTTATCTTTAAACTTTATTTTTTTATTTACAATTATTTTAACCGGTTCATGCAGATAAAAAAGGGGTTGTCCGTCGCTGTTAATAAAACCGGTATAATTTTTATCATTGAAAACAAAATTAATAGATTTGTCTTTTTCACCTGTCACTCCGGCAATGTAATTCACTATACAGCGCGAGCCGTTACCGCACAGTGCTCCGGAACTGCCATCGGCATTATAAAATTTTACCACAGGCTGACCGGTATGAGTATTTTTAATGAACATCAAGCCGTCGGCACCCACGCCGTATTTTCTGTTACAAATCGCTTTTATCCTTTCCTTAGATAGCTGAAGTTTGTTGTTTTTTTCCTCATCAATAACCACAAAGTCGTTACCCGAAGCAACCATTTTTGTAAAAGAAATTAATTTCATAGCGAATTGAAATTTACTTTAATTCACCTTTCTATGCAATAAAATTCGAGATAAAATTCGGTTGAAACATTAAGATGGGTTTTTGCTGTTATTACAATACTTTTCAATTAACGAATCGGCTCTGGTGCAATCCAATTCTTTTGCCTTTTTTAAGTGAAGACATGCTTCCGGTATTTCGTTTCTTTTTATTTTCAATTTTGCAAGATGGAGATATGCTTCGGCATATTCCGGTTTGATTTCTATGGCTTTAATAAAATCATCCATTGCACCGGAATAATCCCGATGGGTTTCTTTCAACACACCTCTCATAACATAAGCAATTGCATTTTGCGGATTACTGTTGATGGCTTTATTGTAATCTTCAAGTTGTTCCCTGTACTTTTTGACTTCTTCATCCTCGGTTTTCAATTCATTTATTACGGTTTCAACCACTTGCTTGTTACCATAGGCCGGATCCAGATTTTCCAAATACCTTTCGGCATCCGTATTTCCCAATTTCCTGGCTTTTCTAAAATCCGAAATTGCAAGTTTGTTCTTCCCGATTTTCATATAGTATTTTCCTCTTTCAAAATACGCCAAATCATCTTCGGGATTAAGTTGGATTGCTATCGTTAATTCTTCCAAGCGTGTTTTGGGAGTAGGCACAGACTTTGATTGACCGGAGAGAACCATTCTTATGAAAATAAAGAGAACAAATATTCCCGCGGCTACTACTATTATAATTGTTGTATTTGTATCGCCAGTTATCATTAATTTCAAAGAAAATGATAAAGTATATACTAATCTTCGAAAGAAAGATTTTTTACTTTACTTCCACAAGATTGAAGAATATAGTTTAACCCTAACCCGGACAGAAACGAGTAAATTAATGAGTTAATTTAATATTTTTTTAGTAAAAGGCAAAATAATTTTTTACAAGATTTTGATATATGATTAATTAATATTAAATAGTTTATATATAACATAATCTAATTTACAGGTAAGCAGCCGGTTTAATTTTGATGAAGAAGAGGTTTGAAACAAATTCAATGGTGGAGGTGGCGGGAGTCGAACCCGCGTCCGAGGATACCCTTCAGTGAACATCTACGCACGTAGTCTGTTTTTTAAGTTTCGCTTGGTTAGCCCCAACAGACAGGGTTTAACCAAACTATCCCGGTAAAAATTTCGCCTCCTCTACCCGGGAGCTCGATTCGGCTAGCATACCTGAACGGCGTTCATCCGGTTCCCGGTATGCGGGGACCCGGTGAACGGGCTGCTTAGTTAATTAAGCAGCCATTGCGTAGTTATAGTCGCCATTTAGACGATTTTCCGACGTTTAACGTGTCTTCGGAAACACGGTACGCAGTTCAAAGAACAAATATCCCCGTCGAAACCAATTTCACCCCCAAAAATTTAGGGAGGGAAAAATAAAGAAAAATTACTTGTTTTCCCACTTTACGTCGGGAATATCATTTACAAAATTTTCATAACGTGCAAGAACAAACAATAAATCGGATAATCTGTTCAGATATTTAACAACAAATTCATTTATCTGTTCCCGTCCGGAAAGTTCCACAGTAATCCTTTCGGCTCTTCTGCACACGGTACGGGCAAAGTGCAGATATGCAGCACCTTCTGCTCCACCGGGAAGAACAAAAACTTTAAGTCCCGGTAATTCCGCATCTAGGTCATCAATCCAATTTTCCAGTTTTTCGACCATTTCAGCTGTTGTTCTGGGAACATTAATTTTTATTTTTGTTTCACTTTCAAGCGGCGTGGCAAGATCGGAACCGAGTATGAACAATTGATTCTGCAGAACCGAAATTATTTTCTTCACTTTATCACTTAATCCGTTTGCCACGGCAATTCCTAAAACGGAATTTAACTCGTCAACCGTTCCGTATGCTTCCAATCGAACCGAGTTTTTCCCTACTCTTTCCCCTCCGAAGAGTGATGTTTTTCCTTTATCGCCGGTTTTGGTATAGATTTTCATTTTGAAAACGGTAACCCGGTTATTTTAATCCCTATTCTTTCTTTATCATTTTTAGCCAAATATTTTTCACCGCTAATCGCATATTTTTTCCTTATCAATGCTAAACCTATATTTTTCTTAAGCTTGTGGGAGTAAGCAGTACTTGTAATTTCCCCGATTATCTCCCCGGAATTTGTTACATCGAACTCCCCGTTTACAGGTTCGCTTTCGAATATTACGCCAACCAATTCACGTTGAACTTTGTCATACGAGTCCAAACGCATGATTACTTCTTGACCGATAAAACAGCCTTTGTTAAAGTCGACGAGATGCATCAGATTAAGCTCATTCGGATTATAATTATCGTTCAATTCATTCGGAAATACAGGTATTCCGTTTTCAATTCTGAATATATCATGAGCTTTTTCTCCGACCATTTGCACTTCGAAAACACTAACGTGATTCAGAAGATACTCAATGAGTTTAACCCCAACGGATGCTTCGCCGAATAACCAATAATTTGTCAGTCCATTGGGAAATTCATTTTTTATAATTTTAAATATCAAACCTTCAATGTTTACATTTACAATACGTTTATTATCCAATGCGTCAATGAACTTACCGCATATAAGCGTTAAATATGATTCTGCTTGGGGTCCGCAAACTTCAAACAGGAAGTTATCATCTTCGTGCCCGATATTAATATCTTCGCTTATTATATAACGGTCAATCCATCTGTACAACCTTGCATTTTCATCCGGACTTCCGACCAACATAAAATTATAGTCGAATCTCATCATCGTTGCTTTGTCTATTATTCTTCCTTTATCATTTGTAAAAAGGGTTTCGATTTTTTCGTTTACATTCAAACTATTAATATTATTAGTAGAAATTCTGTGAATAAAATCGAGTACATCTTTACCACTGAGTTTTAAAAACAATTTACCGGAAGAGTTTTTAATTCCAACTCCGTTTTTCAGAGTGTAATATTCTTTTTCAACGGAAGAGTACACTGAAATTCCGCCCCGGTCATTAATTTCCGCAGCGGGAAATCTCTCTTTGAGAAATTCGTTTATTAATTTATTTTCCACTTTTTTTTCCAATATTCATCATTCCGCTTTGTGATAAAAATTACTTCTTCTTGACTTTCGAAAATTCTTCGAAAAAGTAAACCGAGCTTATAATTCCAAGCCGGAACGTATCCAAACTGAAATGTTCGTTTGGAGAATGGATATTATCCGAATCCAGACCGAGTCCCATTAAAACAACGGGAGCGTTAAGTTGCTGAGCGAATTCGACTACAATTGGAATCGAGCCGCCTTCCCGGGTAAACACGGTTTTCTTTCCGAATGCTTTCGAAGTGGCTTTTGCCGCAGCAATTATTGCAGGATCGTTCAAAGGAATAACAACGGGATAAGCTCCGTGCATATCGGTAACATTAATTTTAACACTTTTGGGAACAAGGGACTTCACATATTTGGTGAATGCCCGCGCAATCTCTTTCGGGTCTTGATCCGGAACCAAGCGCATACTAATTTTAGCCGATGCTTTTGAAGGCAGTACGGTTTTTGCACCTTCGCCGGTAAATCCGCCCACTATGCCGTTGCAATCCAAAGTGGGTCTTGCCCAAAGTCTTTCGAGCGTCGAATATCCTTTCTCGCCTTGCAGTTCTTTTACGCCTAATTCTTTTGCGAATTTTTTTTCGGAAAACCTCAACTTTTTAATATTTTCTTTCTCTTTTTTTGTTAATCTTTTCACATTTTTATAAAAACCGGGAATCGTTATTTTGCCGTCTTTGTTATGCAATTTGGCAATCAGTTTCGCCAATTCGTTAATGGGATTGGCAACCGCGCCGCCGAAGCTACCGGAATGCAAATCTCTGTTGGGTCCGGTAATTTCAACTTCCATATAACTTAAGCCTCTCAAACCGTAATTAATTGTAGGAATCCCCGGAGCATACAAACTGGTATCCGAGATAAGAACGGCATCGCATTTCAATAATTTTTTATTTTGCTTCAAAAATATTTCGATGCTTTCACCGCCAACTTCCTCTTCGCCTTCAATCAAAAATTTAACGTTTACGGGAAGTTTTCCTACGGTTTTCATAAAAGCTTCAACACTTTTAATATGAACGAAATTCTGACCTTTGTTATCATCGGCTCCGCGTGCCCAAATTTTTCCGTCTTTTATTACCGGCTCGAAGGGATCAGATTCCCATTCGTCCAACGGGTCGACCGGCTGAACATCGTAATGTCCGTAAATCAAAACCGTCGGTTTTCCCGGTGCGCCAAGCCACTCTCCGTAAACAAGCGGATTGCCTTTGGTCGGAAATAGCTTCACGTTTTTCATTCCCGCTTCTTTTAATTTTTTAGCTACAAAATTTGCGCATGTCTTCATATCTTTTTTGTGCGAAGGTAACGTACTAATGCTGGGAATTCGCAAATAATCTTTCAGCTCTTCAATGTAACGGTTTTGGTTTTCTTCAATATAATTGATAACTTGTTTCATTTCGGTTCCTCCGTAAAAAAATCCGGAACGTTTAATATTACGTTACGGATAGATTATAAAAATTTTGTAAATGAATAATATTATCATCAAATTTAAGTAATAAAATTAAATTTTAACAGAAATATCTCTTGGAAAGTAAATTAATTTTCGCCGAACACGGTTTAATATTAAATTTATAAATATTATATGATTCTTTTCAGGTACATACTGAAAAATTTGTTGGTGCCGTTTTTGTTTTCATTGTTCACATTGATGTCGGTTTTCTTGCTTCAGTATTTCATGAAAATTGCCGACAGATTAATAGGTAAAGGTTTAAGCTTTTACGTAATTTCCAAACTGATAATTTACAGTTTATCTTGGATGTTCGTTTTAGCAGTACCGATGGCGGTATTGGTAGCCACTTTAATGGCGTTCGGCACAATGGCGCAGAATAATGAAGTTGCAATTTTAAAAGCCAGTGGAATAAGTTTGTATAAAATGATGATGCCGCCTTTGTTCTTTAGCATAGTTATTGCTTCGTTATTAGTTCAATTCAATAACAAAGTTTACCCAGATGCCAACCACGAGCTAAGAATTCTGCTCGAAGATATATCCCGCCAAAAGCCAATGCTTGCTTTGGTTCCGGGTGTGTTTTCGCAAGAGATCCGGCATTATTCAATTCTTGCTCGGGATATTGATTCCAAAACAAATTTGTTGAAAAATCTTGTTATTTACGATCAATCGAAACCTCCGGAATTGACTGTTATCACGGCAAAAGAAGGCAAGATTTATCTTTCCAAAGATCAAAAGAAAATGATTTTGGATTTATTCAACGGGGAAATTCATACATCCGACAGAACTGAAGAGAAAAAATACAGAAAGGTTGTTTTTTCCCGGCATAAAATGGCGCTCGATGCTTCACAATTTGTTTTCAGGGAAACTACATTTGACAAACAAAGAAGCGACCGTGAATTAAGCGCGCAAGCTATGCGCGTTATCATCGATAGCTTAAACCGCGAAGTCAATAAAATGTATAAGGAAATGAATTTCAGAATCCTTACACCGGTACATACCGGTTATCTTTCTGCGGTCAAATCCAAAAAATCGGCCAAACTTAATCTGAAATTGGCTTATCTCCGGGCTCAGGATATTGTCAAATCTTCCCAGAACACGGTAAATTCAATTCTGCGGAGAATTAAGACTAAAAAAAACAGAATCAGCTCGTATTGGGTTGAGATTCATAAAAAATATGCAATTCCTTTTGCTTGTATAGTTTTTATTTTGATAGGTGTGCCACTCGGCACCATGACGCGCAAAAGCGGAGCCGGGGTTGCAGCTGCCATCAGTTTGATTTTCTTTCTTATATATTGGGCGTTTTTAATTGGCGGTGAAAAATTAGCCGACCGCGGTATTCTTTCCCCGTTTTGGGGAATCTGGAGCGCAAATATCGTTCTCGGCATTTTGGGTTTGATTTTGTTAATTAAAACGGCACGGGAAAGAATTACTCTCAACTTGGATGTTTTCAGAAAATTAATTCCGAAACAATGGAGGTTTAATTCTGAAAATTCTCGATAGATATATCGTTAAACAATTTTTACAAATTATCGTTTTCGGTTTGCTGACTTTTCTTTTTATCTTCATTATAATCGACTTAATGGAAAATCTGGATGATTTTATCGATCAGAGTGTACCGTTAAACATTGTTTTACAATACTATATTAATTTTATCCCCGAAATATTAAGATTGATGTTGCCCGTAAGTGTTTTGTTAGCCGGCCTTTTCACTGCGGGTAAAATGTCGAACTTAAACGAACTTACCGCAATAAAAGCCAGCGGTGTAAGTTTGTACCGTTTCGTCGTTCCTTTCTTGGTTACTTCATTCCTAATCAGTCTGTTTGCAATTTACTTCGGGGGTTTCGTGGTACCGCAAGCAAATAAACATAAAGTCGATATTGAACGTTCTTATATGAAAAAGGGCTTCGTGCGCTCCGGCAGTAATATTTTTTTTCAGGACAGTCCAAGCCGTATAGTTACAATATCTTATTACGACATAATAAATCAAAAAGCAAACCGTGTAAGTATTCAAGAGTTCGATGAACAAAATCTTGTTAGAATGCTTTACCGCATCGATGCCAAACGGATGCGTTACGATTCTGCAAATTCAAGTTGGGTTCTATATAAAGGAATCAGACGTGATTTCACCGATTCGAAAGTAATGGTGCAAAAATTCGATTCCCTTGCAATCGGTTACTTAAACTTCACACCCGAACAAATAATAAAAAAGCAACGTAAGCCGGAAGAGATGACTTTAACGGAACTTGAAGAATATGCAAACGAATTATATAAAACGGGAACTGATCCAACAAGAATATACATCGAATACAATTCCCGGCTGGCTTTTGCATTTGCAAGTTTCATTGTTGTTTTGTTCGGGGTTACCATTTCAGCAAACAAAAGAAGCGGCAGTTTGGCAATTCAATTCGGTATAAGTATATTGCTTACTTTTGTGTATTTGGTTTTTATGAAATTAAGTCAAGCTTTCGGAAAGAACGGTTTGCTCGATCCGTTTATCACCGCATGGAGCGCCAATATTGTATTTTTCATTGCGGGAATTGTAAATTTATTCCGTGTGGAAAAATAATTAAAATCTCCAGCGTGAGCTCATTGCAACTCCCAATCTTTTTGCAGAATTAGGAGCAACAACCGATTGAAAATCGGTAACAGCCAAATTAAATTCGAACAAGCCCGCATTCAACCCGAATCCGGCGCCCCATTTGAAAAAGTCTCTTCCGCCAAATAAAACTCCGGTACGGACAGGAAACCAGGAAACCGGTGCCCATTCAACCGCCAACGAAACCACCGGTTTTACGGAATTGCCGGGCAGATTGTTAAATCCTTGATGATAATCGGCTAATATCAACATCGTGCCGGGAAAATTCCCGTTCAAATATTTATCCAATTGCAATCCCATTCCGAAGTGAACTGCGGTTGGCAAACCGGTATAAAAACCATCGTAAATATATCTTCCCTTTCCTTGGAAAGCATTTGCAAGTGAATCGCCCAATCCTTCTTCCGTAATATCGTTTAGAACATACGAACCGCTCGCTCTGTATTCAGCCGTTTCCCTGTCCCATTTTATTTTTCCGATATTTGTAACCGAGAGTCCAAACGACCAAGCTTCATCGGGTTTGAACGAAATACCCAAATCCAAACCAAAACCTTTACCGGCCGGAGTGTTAAAAAATCCGATATTCGATTCCTTAGTTGAAAGAGAATCGAACGCATATTGTAAACCGAAACTGGGTGAAAGCGCCATGTTGAAAACGTTATCGCTCATTACTTCAATCGAATGATCTTCGTATGTTTTTACTTTAGTGAAATTTCTGCTCAAACCCGCATAAGCGAAACCGTGAACCAATTTTACCGAAAACCCGAAGCTGAAAAATTTCATAAAATCGCTGAAGTATTTGGTAAAATCGTGTGAATAACTGAATGAATACTCGCGCAAGTACCACATCCGTAAATCAGCTTGGGAAAGGTCGTAAACTTTATTAATAGCATTTCCGTACAAACCGAGATCTATTAAGTCTAACGGTAAATTTGCATGCAGACCTGCTATTTCGCTCACCGAAAATCCTATTGCCCCCAAATCCTGACCGGCGTTAACCGATAATGCAAACAAAGTAGTTGAAAAATTCGAAGCCAGACCAGTGCCTTGTTCAAACAAAGATTTGAATTTTTCCTTCTCTGCCGAATTAAGATATTTGCCTACAACTTGACCTAGTTGATTTTTCTCACCGGTAAAAAAATAGTTATAGTCGTTAAGTGAAAGAAAATCGTTTCCAACGGCAAAGTTGAAACTTGGCACGGGGAACACCGTAGTGAACTCTACGGAATATTCACCGGGGTAAGAAAGATTCGCCGGATTTATCCACATGCTGTAAATTCCACGGGACGAAACCGTATGGGCTTTTGCCAATGCGGCTGTTCTTGCATCTGTGGAAAAATAAGAACCCATACTTTGGGGAAAAACCAAACCGTGAAACAATACTATAAATACAATGGTTTTCAGAATTTTCATTGATTACTCCAAACTTATAAATCTACTTTATAACCGGCTTCCGCTTTAATTGAAAATGAGATTTTTTCGGCAATATTAAATTTCACAGGTTGCGCATTTTCACCGGGCGTTTCAAAATCGAAATTGACAATTATAAACGGATTGTGAAGAAACTTCTTCATATCTTCGCCTTTAAGTTCAATTTCCTCGGTGATTGTACCGGCATTAATAACATCGCCCGAATTATTAACCTCGGGTGCCGGAACCGAAATTTGCGTAATTGAATTATATAACGGTGGAAGTTTCAGTACTTGATTATAACCGTCGTCAACAACTTTGCCCGTAAATGAAAGCGAAACGGGAATTTCATTAGTCAACGTAATATAAACTTTACCGTAATTGATCTTGTCTATATCCTCATCCGAAATATCGCCGAGATTAACCTCAACGGTATCAACGAACTTACCACCTTTTATTCCTACATTCAGAGGAATTTCAAAGCTCACGTTGCCGTAAACGGAATCGTAAACACTTACACTACCTATTTTATAATTTGGGTTTACCAATGCGGATCCGCTAACGGTAAAAACATTGGGCAGCTGACTTGAAAATCCATTCAACAACGGAGCCAAATCCAATAACACGGGTTCACTTGAAGGAATTAATACATTTTCCAACGCCACGCTGTTCGTTTGGGTTCCGTTTGATGATGAAATGTTGCCATCAACTTGTACTTCCAAATTCGCTGATGTGTTTAGCTGCATCGAAAGTTCGGCTTTATCGAAATTAATTTCGGAAAAAAGGAAGCTGTTTTTGAAATCTCCGAGATCGAATTCAAATTGACTTGGTTGCAATGCAAATAAAGTAGGTTTCAATTGCCCTTTAACTGATTCGAATTCCAAACGCCCGAACTCAAAATTGAACGAAATGCTATCGTTTTTGGAAACAGTTACGGGTTCGTCCGTAGCAACCGTAGAAACGTTCACCGCATATTGAAATTCATTTGTTAATTGTGAACCTTCCGCACCAATCCGCCAGCCTGCCAACGAAGGAATTTCAATTACTTTATTCTGTTCATATTTGGCTAAATTAACATTCAGATGGTAAGGATTATTATTTAAATCGAATAAATTTGCAATCGATACATCCGCAGTTAAATCAACCCCGATATTATTATTAACTACTATTCTAACCGAACCTTCTTTAATAACAGCGGATTCCAATTTTGTGGAATCATCGAAGACAATTGAGTTTTCAAAAGAAAAGGTTTGTTGTGGTAAAGGTGCGGTAGCACTGCTGATAACCAAATTTGAAAAAACCGCAGCCACTTGTGTTCCAGCTTCGGATGGTACGGTTACCTCTTCACCACCACTACCCGCAGTGTATATTATGCCTGCAAAT
>JALSTB010000181.1 GCA_026983955.1 Melioribacteraceae bacterium | reverse complement strand
AAAGGATTACCTTCGCAATCCCTTCTCTGTTAATAATTTCCGCAGCTTTCAATACCCTTTCATCACTGGATTCAGGCAATACTATTGTTTTCTTTATAGCAGCTGCTTTACTTTTGATGTTTTCTAGTAAATTGCTTCCCGCCATTTCACACCTCGGAATTTTTTCACAATTTCGGATTTGTTTGTCGTAAATTTAATCAAAATATTTCAACTAAGGAATTTTCTAAAGTTTTCTGTTATATTTATAATAAAAATTTAACTGATAAGCGTATATGAATATTTCCGATTTGCCAATCCGAAAAAGTTTCCGGCTGCTTTCCGCCACAATTCTATTAGTGCTTGCAATATATATTTTCTATTTGTTTTTCGATTTGCTGATAATGCTAACCATCTCCCTGCTCATTGCATTGATTTTCAATCCGGTGGTTACGTTTTTCGAAAAACGTGGAATGCCGCGCTTGGCTGCGGTTTTAATTGTTCTGCTCGGCACAACAGTAATTATTCTTACTGCCTTGTCCGTATTGATTCCAAAAGTGGTTGCGCAAATGAATGCGATATCGGCGAGTTTAAATAGAGAAAACGTGAATCAATTTTTCAGAGAAATCCAGAACGATTTAAGCGATTACGTTCCTTTCCTGGATACACGGGACATGATTGATAAAGTAAACGAAGTACTCTCTTCATTCGTTTTAGGGTCAATCAATAACTTGAGTACGATATTAACCAGTATTTTTTCGAT
The DNA here is from genome assembly GCA_026983955.1 of Melioribacteraceae bacterium. GTDB lineage: Bacteria > Bacteroidota > Ignavibacteria > Ignavibacteriales > Melioribacteraceae > BMS3ABIN04. The sequence goes on along the minus strand of JALSTB010000181.1, from coordinate 28,500 downwards.
AATTGCAATCTCGGTTATCGTACCGTTTATGACATTTTTCCTACTTAAAGACAAAACTCAAATTATTAAAGGGATAATTAATCTGGTGCCCAACAAATATTTTGAAATGTCTTATTGGGTAATAAGAAAAGTTGCCACGCAATTGGGCAGGTACGTTAGCGGTTGGATATTGGATGCGTTTATCGTCGGTTCCGCCGTTGCAATCGGACTAACGGTTTTGGGTATTAAAAATTCAATTATCATCGGATTGGTTGCGGGTGTTGGACATTTAATTCCGTATTTCGGACCGCTTATCGGGGGAATTCCCGCAATCACAATTTCACTGATTCAATTCGGCAATTTCTCGAAGTTTCCCAGTATTGCAATTTTGTTTTTAATTATTTATTCATTCGATAACGGATACGTACAGCCCAAAGTGTTTTCAATGTCTACCGATTTACATCCTTTACTCATTATCATATTGATTTTGATGGGCGGACAATTACTTGGTGTATTGGGGATGCTTTTGGCTGTTCCTACTGCCACGGTAATAAAAACGGCTGCACGCGAAATTTATTTCGCTTTCAAACAATATAAAATTATTAAAACATAATTATTATTAACTTGTATCAACTAATTGCGGGTTCAGTATGGAAATTCAATTTATCGGTGCGGCGAGAACGGTTACGGGCTCAATGCATTATGTTCAAGTTAACGGTCTGAAATTTCTGGTTGATTGCGGATTGTACCAAGGAAAGAGAAAAGAAGCTTTTGAAATCAACAGAAACTTCGATTTTTTCGATCCGGCGGAAATCGATTTTGTGATTTTAACACACGCACATATCGATCATTCGGGCAACCTGCCCACTTTGGTAAAAAAAGGATTCAAAGGACATATATTTTCAACTTTTGCTACGCGCGATTTGGCAAGCGTTATGTTGCGCGACAGTGCACATATACAGGAAAAGGATGTTGAATACGTAAATAAAAAAAGAATAAGAAAAGGTAAAAAACCTTTCGAACCGTTGTACACTCAAGCCGATGCACGAAAAACAATCGATTTGTTTGTAGGACTGAATTACCATCACGATTTCATTATAGGTGACGGAATCAAATTAATGTTTGCCGATGCCGGACATATTCTCGGCTCTGCCGTTACTCATTTAACAATTAATGAAAACGGGAAGATTACCACAATCGGCTTTTCGGGAGACATAGGCCGTCCTAATCTTCCGATTTTACGGGATCCCGAAAAAATTCCGGATGTGGATTATTTCATTTGCGAAAGTACTTACGGTGGAAGAAAACACGATAATCCCAAAAATTCGGAACATCAGTTGGCACGTGTTGTTAAACGTGCGGTAAAAAGAAATGCGAAAATCATTATTCCGGCTTTCAGTGTGGGGCGTACGCAAGAACTGGTTTATGCTTTTCACAAAATTTTTGAAAATAACGAAGCCCCGCGCATCCCCGTTTACGTCGATAGTCCTTTATCTGTAAACGCAACGGAAATATTCCGCTTGCATCCGGAATGCTTCGATGATGAAACAGCCGATTTCCTCGTGCGCAATGAAGATCCTTTCGGCTTCAACAAATTGACTTACATCCGGGAAGTGGAAGAATCGAAAAGATTGAATTCACTTAAGGGTCCGCACATAATCATTTCCAGTTCGGGAATGTGTGAATCCGGTAGAATTCTTCATCATCTCAAAAACAACATAGAAAATCCCAACAACATAATACTGATGGTAGGTTATTCAGCACAGCATACGCTCGGCAGAAGAATAATGGAAAAAAACCCGTACGTAAAAATTTTCGGTGAAGAGTATGCACTCAGAGCCGAGGTAATTGTGCTCGATTCGTTCAGTGCCCATGCCGATTCGGACGAATTGGTCGATTACGTAAATCAATTCGACAAAAGCAGAATGCAGAATATTTTCCTTGTGCACGGCGATTATGACCAACAAGTAATATTCAAATCCAGATTACATGAAAACGGATTTAACAAAGTTACGATTCCGGAAAAAGGTGATGTTTTTTCTCTTTAGCCTTTTTTTGATTTCAGCTTGCCAAAGGGAAAAAATTACTGAGATTGTTGACGACGGTATTCCGCCCAGGCAACCGGCAGGATTAAAAATTCTGTATGCTTTCGACGGTGAGATAGATTTGCAATGGCAAGCAAACCGGGAAGAAGGAATTGCGGGATATAATATTTACCGTACGGTTAACAATTCCGGCAATTTCTCCAAAATCGATTTTACAAATGAAATTTTTTATACGGACGATCACTTGGAATACGATTCATTATACACATACAAAATAACAGCTGTTGATATATTCGACCGCGAAAGCAAACCATCCGATACGGTCTCCGCCAAACCGGTTAACCGATTTTACCCTTTGCGTATTTGGTCGCTTAAAGTGAATGCCCGTAATTGGTCCGGCACACCCGCAATCGTTTTGAGATGGATACCGAACCGTGAAACCGACATCGCATACTATGAAATTTACCGGTCAGCCCAAGAAAATTTTACACCTGAAGATTCCATGCTTGTAAATACGGTTAAAGGTTTTACTTTTATAGATTCAACTGATTTAAAAATTTTAACAAAATATTATTACCGAATTATTGCAGTGGACAAAGGCGGTTTAAAAAGTAAACCTGGTAACATCGATTCGGATATTATATTGGATAAACCCGGTCCGGTGTTCCCGCCGGATAATTCGAACACTGGATATTTTACCAATTTCAAATTTGTAACTTCCGCCTATCCGGCAAATTACAAAATTGTCGTTAAGTCAAGTCCCGTTGGTGAAGTTATACACGAAATAAACATTCAATCCGGCTTGATTTCCGATACGCTATCGGTTCCCGTCGGTTCTTTCGTATTTGAAGTTTACAAAACCTATTATTGGCAAGTGCATTCATTCACAAAAAACCTTGATGAACCGAACAGTATCAGCCGGCAAGTAAGTTTTACAATCATTCCCGATTTATGATTACTTCTAATATTAAAATATTAATTATTTTACTTTTACCGGGATTTCTCTCGGCTCAGGTTAACAGCGACAGTTTGACTTTTTTATCTTCGAATCCCGTAAATAAAATTTTATCGACTGACCTTGAAAAACAATTAAACACAACAAATCTTAATTCCCTTTTAAGATACCATTACTCGAATAACGGTTTTTCCTTCGGAGTATATGAACAATACAAGTCAACTGTAATCAAATTGCGTTCTAAAAATATTAGAGACGAACAAAATTTTTCAATGTTCGGCGAATATTCGTTTCTGCCGTCTGTGAGAATAGGATTGATGACAAACAATAATATTTATTCCGATGACAGAAAAATCGGCATTAACGAAGCATCATTGTTAAATTCTTCTTTATACTCAAAGATTAATATTGCCGGTTACTTTAGCATAATGCCGTACGGCGGATTTTCAATAAACAAACAAGTAGGTGAAGATGACCGTGGAACAATCTACGGAACTGAAGCTTTGCTCAATTACGGTTCCGCAAACAATCTTCGCCTTGATGCAAATCTAAAATTCCAGAATGAAGACATTTCACCCCGTAAAAACACACTGAGGTTCGTTAATGCTTCATTATCAAACCGGGTGGGGAATAATTTCTCGAATACACTTACTGCTAAATATTCTGAAATGCGAAAAGATTTTTATTTCGATAGCGATTCCCTTTTGCTTTCCGAATTTAACATTAATCATAACATCCAAAGCAGAAATGAAAAAAGTTATTTATTGGCTGATAAAATATTCCTTGCGCCTGTTTCCGAAAACATTTCGCTCAACTTAAACGGTAAAGTTTTTTGGCGTGAAATAGACCGGAACACTAGATACCGTTTACTTTCCGCTATTTCTCCATCATCGTTCGATTCGAAAATTGAAGAATTTAAATTAAATATTGATGGTAATTTAATTTATAGAAGCAAAAACTTAAACGGTATGTTAAAGATCGAATATTCCGAACGTGAAGAAAAACACAAAGCAAAAAACATTGAAGATGCTAATATAATTTTCTTCGAAAAACGCCAGGAATTGGAGAATAGCAAAAACAATAAATCGCAATTGACGGTGCTTGCAACATCTTGGACGTACAACCTTTCCGGAAAAGATAGAATTGACCTAAGCCTGTTGCACAGAAAATTAATTTACGACACTCCGAGTGAAGCGAACTTCGACGACCGCGACGAACTGTTATCGATTTTCAGATTAAAATATATCAGAAAACTAAATCCCGTTTTCTCATTTTTCGTTAACCTTGAAGGAAGCATCAATCATATTGTTTATATATTTTCGGAAAGAAGCTCGAACAATAATATCAGAAGAGTGCTCAAACTCTCTTCCGGCGGGAATTTTAACAACAAATCCATTTCTTCGGAAAATGTTTTTGAAGTTTCCGCAAACTATACCGTGTACGATTTTGAAGATGTTATCCCCAATGTCAAAAGTTTTGTTTTTCGCCAGTTTGCTTTCCGTGATTCATCAACGGTTAATTTGTTACCGGATATTTCCCTTAAGTTCGAAGGCTATGCAAAGCTTTCGGAACAAGGGAATTTCAAATGGACAAGTTTCTCGAGTAAACCGGAAAGATTTTTAGCCGAATATTTTGCTCTTCCCAAAATAATGGTTACCAAAAACAGATTGGAATTTGGCGCCGGACTAAGATTATTTTCGTTAACTACTTTTAAATATAGCAATAAAAATATAAAATATAAAAGTAATAATTATTTTAGTTTCGGACCGGTTACCCAACTGGGTTACAAAATAATCGACAATCTTGCCATTGCAGTTTACGGTTGGTATGAATTTATTAACACTGAAACTTCCGATAAAAAAGAAGTGGCAAACTTAAGCATGAAAGTCGATTGGAAATTATAAAATATAAGATATCTGTTGATTTACGTTTGATTATCAATTAATTTGGGAAGATACAATTTAGACAGTTTTTTGCATAGTCAATAAAATTATATGAATAAAAATAAACCGGTTATTTACAGCAAAAGTTTTCCGAGTGATCCGGAACTATTGCCCGAAATAGAACGTTTCGTAATTGAACACGCACCGGAAAAACAATTAGATAAGAAAAAAATAAACGATTTGTCGCTTTCAATTGCCGAAGCCGCTTCGAATGCCATAAAACACGGCAACAAATCCGATAAAAAGAAAAAAGTACACGTATCCGTAAAAATATTTTCCGACAGAATCACAATTACAATTAAAGACGAAGGTGCCGGGTTCGTGCTAAAAGATGTACCCGACCCTACTCTACCGGAAAATTTATTAAAAGACAGCGGGCGTGGAATTTATATTATGAAATCTTTTCTTGATAAAGTTGAATTCAATTTTACCCCTTCGGGCACAGAAGTAATTTTAACAATGAACTTCAACAAATAACAAAAATTTTTCCGGATTCTAACTTTTTGAATCACTTCACTTAAAATTTTTCAAATTATTTTACACTAAAAAATGATAATTCTTTGAATTCTTCATATATTAATACATTGGAATCCTAAAATATTTTTTAAAAAATAAAATTAAGAGGAGTGAGCTATGGCAAGGAAAAAAATCGCACTAATCGGCGGTGGTCAAATCGGCGGTGTATTGGCACAATTGATTGCCCAAAAAGAACTGGCCGATGTAGTCATGTTCGATATTGTTGAAGATTTGCCTCAAGGTAAAACCTTAGACATTGCGGAAGCATCGAGAATCGACAGAACAGATGTTGTATTGAAAGGAACAAATGAATATAAAGACATCGACGGAGCGGATCTGGTAATTATCACTGCCGGTGTACCGAGAAAACCGGGAATGAGTAGAGACGATCTGCTTGACACAAATGCAAAAATTATGAAATCGGTTGCGGAAGGAGTTAAAGAACACGCACCTAATTCAATTGTAATTATCATCTCCAATCCGCTCGATGCAATGGTTACCTTGTTCCAAAAAGTAACCGGATTCCCGCATCAAAGGGTTATGGGTCAAGCCGGAGTGCTAGATTCGTCACGCTTTGCAACATTTATTGCTTGGGAATTGGATGTTTCGGTACAAGATGTTAATGCGATGGTTCTTGGTGGTCACGGAGATACAATGGTTCCTCTTACCCGTTACGCCAACGTTAACGGTATTCCGGTTATGGAAATGCTCGAGAGAAAATACGGCGACGCCGCAAAAGCGAAAGAAGTTATGGATGCAATGGTACAAAGAACCAAAATGGCCGGTGGTGAAGTTGTAAAATTGTTGAAAACCGGTTCGGCATTTTATTCTCCGGCTGCTGCAGCAGTGTCAATGGCAACTTCCATTTTGAAAGATCAAAAAAGATTAATGCCAGCCAGCGCTTACCTTCAAGGTGAATTCGGTGTTAACGGCTATTACGTTGGCGTACCGGTAGTTTTAGGCGAAAACGGCGTTGAACGTGTGGTTGAGCTTTCCTTAAACGATGAGGAAAGAGCGGCGCTCGATAAATCAATAAAAGCCGTTGAAGGACTGGTTGAAGACATGAAACGTTTGGGATATTAAATCTTACAAAGGGAACAGTTCATGCTGTTCCCTGAGTTATTTATTCCGGTCTAACTTTACTAAAATATTTAATAATAAAGATTTAATGTTGCAACTTTCTTGAAATGACGGCGGATATACGAATAAGTAAAATTGAGGAGTACTAAAAAACCCGGCAAAAGCCGGGTTTAATATAACAATTTTCGCTAATGCTGTTTATGTCAAGCTCTCGTAAACGCTTACGAAACGCCTGTTGTTTCTTTTCCTTTCGAATTTAACAAACACTTCACAATTCCTAACATTTAGTTAAAGTTTTGAAAACATAAATCTAATAAACAATATATAAGTTTATGTAGCTTTATAGCCGGCGAAGTATTAAAAATTTTTAATGTGAAAAATACTGTTGGAACTTATTCATAAACTACCGAGAACCACTGAAACATGACAGAATTTTATTGGGGAGCAGCAACTTCTGCTTTCCAAGTGGAAGGGCATGTCTCTAATGATTTTACCGAATGGGAAAGTCTTGGGTATTTCCGTAAAAACGGATTTAATCCTCAATATAATAATGGTTGTAATCATTGGGTAAGGTGGCAGGAAGATTTTGATTTGTTAAAGGAATTAAATCTTAATTCATATCGTTTCTCAATTGAGTGGGCTAGAATTGAAAATATAAAGAACACTTATTCAGAAACAGCGTTAACACAATATTCCGAAATGATTGATTATCTTATTTCATTGAATATTGAACCGTTTTTAACTTTACATCATTTCAGTCATCCCCAATGGTTTCATTCTGCAACCCCATGGCATAAAGTTGAAGCTGTTGATGCTTTTTGTAATTATGCTAAAACAATAATAGACAGATTCGGTGACAGGATTAAATATTGGATAACCTTTAATGAACCTTTGGTCTGGGCATTGGCGGCTTACGGTGCAGGCAAATTTCCACCGGGGTATAAAAATTTAAAATTAATGATGGATGCCGTTAAAAATATGCTGGCAGCACATGTATGTTTATATGATTATATAAAGAACAATTATCAACAAGCTAAAATAGGAATGGCCAAACATTTTATAATATTTAAAGAAGGTCGTGAGTGGATATTACTCGATAAAACTTTAACCAAGAGAATTCATGAATTTTTTAACCAAATGATTTTAAATGCGTTTTCACAAAACCGTCTTATTTTTTACCTCCCAACCTTATTAAAATACGATAGTCCAATTAACCTAAATAATAAAATAGATTTTTGGGGAATTAATTATTACTACAAACTTTATGCTCAATTAAAATTTAACCTCAAAAACCCTATATATCTTTTCCCTAAAGAACCGGAAACCGATATGGGTTGGGAAATATATCCTAAAGGTTTGAAAAAAATAATTAAGCTTGTTGCCTCTACGGGAAAAGAAATAATAATAACGGAAAACGGAATTGCCACAAACGATGATGAATTAAGAAAGCATTTTATTAAAAAGCATTTAAAGATTGTAAAAAAAGCAAGAAAAAAATATAAAGTTCGTGGTTATTTTTATTGGAGTTTATTGGATAATTACGAATGGTTGATTGGAAAATCAAAAAGATTCGGACTAATAAAAATAGATTACGAAAACTCTTTCAACAGAATTATCAAGCCAAGCGCATTTTACTATACCAAATTGATTAATAAATATTCTAAAGTTAAATCAGAGAAAAAAATATGACTAATATCTCTATTATTATTTTAATATTTATATTTTTTGGTTTATTTTATCATATTACATCATATTTGATATTTAAGCATGAATTTGGTAAACCCAATAATGCTTCTAATAACACTCGGGCTGATTATCCGTTTATCAGCATCTTAAAACCTGTAAAAGGTCTCGATGACCAATTGGGGAAAAACCTAAAATCCTTTTTTGAATTGGATTATCCACATTACGAAATAATATTCGGAGTTCAATCATCTAATGACCCGGCAATAGCAATAATTAACAACATAGTTAACTGTTACCCCGGAATTAAATCGCGATTGGTTGTAAATGATAACAAAATCGGATTAAATCCCAAAATAAATAACTTGTATAACATGTTACCTTATGCAAAAGGAGAGGTTCTATTGATAAGCGACAGCAACACGCGGGTCGAAGCAAATTTTCTAAAAATCATGATCAAGGAAATGAATAATCCGAAAGTAGGACTTGTAACCGCAACCATTCGAGGCAAAGGTGCAACAAACACAATTTCTCTTATGGAAAACATGCATTTGGGTTCATTTTTAGCTACGAATGTTTTTGCTGTTGCAAAACTTTCGGGCATTAAAATTGTTGTTGGCAAGGCGATACTCATTCCCAAATCAGTTTTGGAAAAAGTTGGCGGATTTAAAACATTTAAGGATTATTTGGCTGAAGACCACTTTATGGGCGTTAAAGTTAAGGAATTGGGTTATGAAATAAAAAACTCACGAGTATTTGTTGATAACATTAACGAAAAGTTGGGAATCGACAAATTTTTGAACCGGCATACCCGTTGGGCAAAGATAAGATATCAAATAAGAAAGAGTACATATCTGCTCGAAATACTATCCAATCCAATCTTCAACAGTTTTGTTCTTGCAGTATTGTTGCATAACAACAGTGGAATATTACAATTCATACTGGTTTCATCGTTCAAATCTTTAATCGATTACTTGTCGTTAAGAATAACGCAGACTGATATTAAATTATATCAATTGCCAATTATACCAATGAAAGATTTGATTTTAGGTTTTCTTTGGTTTGTTCCCTTTATGAATTCCACTGTTAACTGGCGTAATAATTATTTTAAAATTCAAAAAAATACTTTGTTAGAACCTATCCTATTAAAAATGTAATTGTTTAATTTATTTGGAGTACTATATATGAATACAGAGTCACTGAAAATATTTGATAATGTTTATACCTCAGGTTATCTATCATCAGAAGATGAACCCGCCAATTTTTCCTATTCGGAATTATTACCAGATATTTCGGATAATAACTTCTTCAAATATTTCGGATTACCCGTTAAACATTTTAATGCGATTGTCATTAGTGATATACATTTAGGCAGCAAATTATCCCGTGTTGATTCCCTTATTAGTTTGTTACAAAATGTTACCTTCAATAAGCTAATAATGAACGGGGATATATTCGACTCCATCAATATGAAAAGATTAAATAAAAAACACTGGAAATTACTGAGTTTTTTAAGAAAGCTGACCTCCGACGAAAAAAACCTTGAAGTAATTTGGATTCGAGGCAATCACGACGGTTATTCGGATTTACTTACGCAATTACTGGGTATAAAAATATTTGACGAATATATATTTGAATGGAACAACAAAAAGATATTGGTTATGCACGGTGATGTATTTGACGTTTTTACAAGTAAATATCCGCTGATTTCTGAAATTACTGATATTATTTATAAACTCAGTATTTTTTTAGACCCCACAAATATGCGCTTAAGTAAATGGTTGAAGAAAAATTCCAAAGCTTTTCTTAGAAATATAAGTATCGTTCGACAACGGGCAGTTAAATATGCTAAGAAGCGAAATACGGATATTGTGATTTGCGGACACACACATTATCCGGAAAAAGCAATTATTAATGGAATTCAATATTTTAATTCAGGAAGTTGGACTACCAATCCAAGCCATTTTATCGGATTTACGGAAAACAAGGTGGAATTAGTTGAATATTCATATCCAACAAACATTAAATAGAATATTTTTTAAACAAATATATTAATAATGTAAAAAATATATATACCTGCCGGATTTGATCCCATTGAAATTGTAATTCATTGCCCTTTCTAACAAATTCAAAGATTTGGAATATTAATTATTATTTCCAAATTGGCACAAAACCTTCTTTTTCAATAATCGCCTGTCCCTTTTCGGAAATCACCCAGTTGATAAACGACTTAACCTCGCCTTTAGGTAAATCTACGGTATAGAAATGTAAATATCTCGTTACCGGATATCGGTCATTTTTGATGTTGACTAAATTCGGAATGATAGAATTTATTTTTACCAATTTAACGTTTCCTTTCAGCCCGTAAGCACCATAACCTATAGCATATTCATTCCTTTCAACATATTCGATAATTTCTCTGGTGGTTCCGAATTGATAACTTTCTTTGTTAATTTTGTTACCGTCAAGAAACCTTTCTTCAAAAAATAAACGGGTTCCGGAAAACCTGTTTCTTGTTGCAATTTTTATATCTTCCGGGTCCCAGCCAAGAGCATCCCATCTTGTAATTTTACCTTCGAAAATTTTCTTTACTTCTTCCATTGACAAATTTTGCAACGGATTATTTTTATTGACATAAATAACTATAGCATCTTTGGAAATTAAAAATGAAATACCGAGTTTATTATGAAAACGGAAAAGCCGTTTGATTTCTTCAGCTTTCATTGCCCTCGATGCATTGCAAATATCTATTTCATCGTTGATTAATGCTTCAATTCCTTCGGCCGTGCCACCGCCACTTACATCAATAAATAAATCATTATTTACCTTCATATATTCTTGTGCTAACGCTTTTACAAGATTTTTCATCGTATCGGAACCCTTAATTCGAATTACATTTTTTTCCACTCCGGTAAATCTACATCCGGAAAATAAAATCATTACAATTATAATGTAATATTTTAATAACTTAAACATAATTTATTTTTTGAATTCTGCTTCCGGATACCAATCGGGACGATTTTTACTATTAGCAACATTTATAATATAATTCAACAAAACCATTACATATTGATGTACAGCCGAGTAATTTATTATTAAATTCGCATCATCAAATGGTGTGTGATAATAATTCATATATTCAATATATTTTTTTATTCCTTCTTCTCTTGGATAATTAACATAATCCAGACCTTCTGCTATAAGAATTGAAGGTATACCGGCTTGGGCAAAAGCCGATTGGTCAGAGCGATGAAACGATTCCCAGTATTTAAATTCATCCGGTACCGACGCTATTCCCAAATTCAAACTTTTCGCTGTTTCTTTTAATATTTTGCCTAAAGTTGAATATTCACTCCCGATACCTACAATGGTAGTAAAATTATCGATAACCGCAACACCGTCAACATTTACATTGGCTATTATCTTATTTAATTCCACAGGCGGGTTATATAAAAAATATTTTGAACCTAAAAGACCGAATTCCTCCCCCGTAACAAATAAAAACAATACAGACCTATTTAATTTATCTTTGTTTAAATTTAAAACTCTTGCAATTTCCAAAACCGCTGCTACACCAAGAGCATTATCCAAAAAACCGTTATATATTGAATCTCCATCTACGGATTCACCTATTCCCAAATGATCATAATGCGCAGTTACTAAAACATATTCATCTTTATTTATTCCAGTTCCCTCAATTAACCCTAACACATTATGTGAAATAAAATCTTTTTGTATAAAATCTTCTTTAAAACTTATCTTTGTCTCCAACGGAAAACTTTCCATTTTTTTTTCTCTTTTTAATTCCAATATATCGGTAAGATTAAAATCACTGCCAACAAAAAGCCAACGTGCACTATTCTGGTTGAAAATAAGATTAAGGTTTCCAATAAAAGAACAGGCAAGTGTCATATAATCAGTTGAATATTCACGAACAAGTTTCTCCCAAAGCGATAAATATTTGTCATTTCTAAGATGGATAAGTATGCTTCCCCTGGCTCCCTTTGATATTGCAATTTTATGCTTAACCGAAGGATAACTGTAAAGAGTTGGAATATCCCCGTTAAAATAAGTGGTATCATCCGATTCTGGTTCACCTGAAAGAAATACCACTACTTTTCCATTTACATCCAAATAATAATAATCATTGTAATTATACTCCGGGGCATCAATACCAAAACCAACAAAGACTAGTGGATACGGTTTCGGAATTATAGTTTGTTCGCCCGATTCATCTATTAAATAATCTGTTTTATATTTTAATTTTTTTTTATATCTGGGGGTATATAATATCAATTCACTATTTCTTGTTGCAATACTTGAATGAATGGGTACTTTAAGAAAATAACTCTTATCTTTTATTTTCTTTAATTTAAATTTAAATAATTTTCTTTCTATTAATTGAGCTGCAATATAATTACCAACATCACCGGTTTTTCTTCCCCTAAGAGAATCGGAAGATAAAATTATTGAAAACGTTTTAATTTTATTTATATTTATTCGGTTGAGTGATTCTTGGGAGTATGATTGAGCAGTACACAGAAGGACAACGATAATTGTTAAATATAAATTTTTCATAAAACAAAATTATTTTATAATAAAATAATAAACAAAAAAGGGGCGCTTTTCAACGCCCCCACTCGGAAGGAGATTAACACCTGCTAGAGGTGATCCCATGATCTATTTCATAAGTAACATTTTTTTGCTTATGATTTTCGACCCGGATTCCAAACGATAAATATAAATTCCGCTCGATAAACCGGTAGCATCCCAATTAACTTCGTATGTTCCCGGGCTTTTAATTTCATCTATCAAAGTGATGATTTTTTGACCAAGAATATTATACACCACCAGTTTAACCTTAGATGTATTAGGAACTGAAAATCTTATTTTCGTCGAGGGATTAAACGGGTTAGGATAGTTTTGAGCAAGATTAAAATTCTTAGGAATTTCATCCAATTTTATTTCTTTAATTCCCGTAACATAATCAGCCAAGTTATTGTAAGCCGCGCCGCCAGCTGCCGGTCTCGGATCCAGCCCCATGGAAGCCATTGTTCTCGATATCCCGTTTAATTGTGGATCTTCAAGAGTGTTGTTATGCGCCGCATCATTCAAATACGCACCTTCCCATGAATGTTTACCCAAATCGGTAAACGTCGAACCCGCTCCGAAATCAAACCATATATTGTTCTCAAATATTATCTCTCCGTTTTCTAGTCTTTGGCGACTGTCGTTCCCACTAGCCAAATCTTCAATATCCAAGGCATACCCGCCAAAATCCCCGAAAATACTGTTTTTATACGAACCTCCCCAATAATCCCTTATCTTGAACATTTCGTCATTATCCGGGTTCGTTGTTGTTTTTCCACTGCCCAAATATGTTGCATTATATATCTCAGGATATGCATACGGCTCACCGTCTTCCGGATCGGTTCCACCATCGTGTTCCCCGCATCTGTTCCCGAAATCTTTATCTTGTATCGCAAATAAAAATTGCATCTTGCCTCGCAATCCTTCATCATGGTCAAATGCATCATCGGCGTTAAAGGCACTTACCAAATATTTGCAATTTACCGTCCCTCCGAACCATTCGAAACCGTCATCATTATTGTTGAATACTTCTACGTATTCTATCGTTGTTCCGTCGCCTACGCCTCCTAACGTCAAACCGTTTATCTCGTTACCCGCACCTATATCCGTTCCTCCATGGCGTATCGATACATAACGCAATACCCCGCTGTTATCATGATCGTCGTTTCCTCCGTAACGTGATTTATCCGATACCGGCAATCCTTCTATATGACCTACACCAGCCGCCGTATTTATCCGCGCTTTCCCTAGGATTATTACTCCGCCCCATAAATTTGTCGCTGGCAATACCAAGTCGTTAGGGTCACTTACGTCGTCGCTTTCGGCTGTAAATATTATCGGCTTTTCCGCTGTACCTTCGGCATATATTTTTCCGCCTTGTGCTATTATTAATGCACTCGCATTTTCTCCTTGACCCGGCTTTCCTTTTATTACTGTTCCAGCTTCTATGTTCAATACCGCACCTTCTTCTACAAAAACAAATCCGTCCAATATGTATGTCTTGTCTGCTGTCCAATATACTACATCACCTGCATTTATCGAGGCATCCGTAACAATTACCGTATTTGTTTGATCCATTGTTTTATTCGGTGCCAAATATCCGTAATGATCCAATGCCGTCCACCCTTTTAGCCAATTCGTTGTGCCAAATGCTCCTTTGTAATTTACCCGATCGTAGAAAGTGGTCGTTTGCCCTTGAAGCTTCCCAAAGGGAATTAACAACGTAAAGTACACTAAAAATAAAGAAATAATTGTTTTTTTCATTTTGACTCCTGTTTTAGATTGTTTAATTATAAATGTTCTATAAACTATAATTTATAGATAATGATACTGTTGTTCCGGTAGAGTAACTGTTATAAATATATTCTTTATCTTTAAAATATTGGATTTTTTTAATTTTACTATTTATAATATTATTTATCTTAAATATTATAGTAAAATAACTTAGTATTTTTTTACTTAAAGAAAAATTCAGCAAGTGAAAAGGTTGTTCATAAACATCGGGAGCGCCCACAGAACCAACCGCAGCTAATCTTTTACCGAACACATTATAGAAAACACTAGCGTTAAAACCTGCTTCCAAATTTTCATAGTTTAAATTAATGTTTAATAAATAAGGCGATTGTCCTTGAAACGGTCTTGTATCTTTTGCATCGGGGTCATAGAGCTTTATGATCCTCAATTCACTTTCATCAATATCAACTTTAGAGTCAATTAAAGAGAAGTTGGCACCTATATAAAATCTTTTGAACAAACGGTCTATATAATCCAAACGAACTCGCCCTTCCAATTCCAACCCATTAACCAGAGCATTGTCAACGTTGGTCCATGATAATACATTGTTTACGGCATCAAGAATTTTTACTTCAATTGGCTTGTAAAACTCTTTACGATATAAACTTATTGCGAAAACTTCTCCCGGCCTCCCAAACCATTCCCATCTTAAGTCGAAATTATTGATGAGAGTTCTACCTAATTCCGGATTGCCAACAAATCTATCGCCACCGTTAAAATCGTAATTTGAAAACGGAGCTATTTCTCTAAAATTGGGTCTGGCAAGTGTTTTGCTGTAGGACATTCTAATATTCATATCTTTAACTGGTGAATAAACAAAGTTTATCGATGGCAATAAATCATTGGTTTCAATTCTCCCGTTATTTTGCCCTATTTTAATACTGTTTACTTCCATGTCTGTAGTTTCAAAACGAATACCACCTATGAATCTAAAATTTAAAGTTATTGGCAAATCAATCATCGCATAGGCGGCTTTTATAATGTTAGTTGCATCATAATTGCTTGAAATTTGGTTGGTTTCTTGAATGTAAATCGGGATTTTATTCAACAGTGTTCCATTTCCAAGTGTATCCGTACCTACCCAACCCAGATATTTATCGGAGAATAATTCGGATAGATCGCCGTTTACTTGCCTTAAATAAACTCCAATTCTATTTGCCGGAGAGTAAACAAATCTTCTTTCTCTGAATTCCCTATTTTTATCCGAATAAAAAAAACCAAATTTAAACTTGGCGGTTTCTTGTGCCCATTGTTTGAATGGAAGTGAAAAATTAAGTTGAAATTCTTTTTTGTTTTCATCTGTTTTTCTGAAGTATCTTTCCGGTGCCAAGTTTGATTTAATACCGTAAATACTATCTTGCGTAACAAAGTTGTAGAAAAACCGTAAGTCTGGCTCATTTTGATAAGAATCTAAAAATGCAGCTTTCCAATTCATTTTCAAATTTAATAAATCGAGAAACTGGTGCTTGCCGTTTAATTGAAAGGAGCTTAATCTACGTTCTTGATAATGTAATTTCCTTACTTGATATAGCCACTTCGGATCTTGGTCATAAGGATATGTACCTGAAATAAATCTTGCCGAGCTTTTACCATTTTGATTTATCATTCCGTCAATACTAATAATATGCTTGGGAGTAACTTTGTATGAAAGCTTGAACGTACTGCCCCATAAAACATTATCCGTATTTTGTTTATCGTGCATATAAAAGTTTGTATCCAACTGACTTTTTGCTGGATCCAAAACACCTCTTGACCATCGTGCCAAAATGCCATTGAAGTAGCCTGAGTGATTCCTTTTGTAGGATAAGCCAATAAGATAACCGAGTTTACTATTTAAAAAATCGATTTGATTTCCAATCGATAAACTATAGCTTTGGTTTAAGGGTACATACCGGTGCGAAGGATTCATCTCATTGCTAAATGCTTTGGTAACTTCATTAATCTGTCGAGCCAATTTTTCGTCGGTTTGAGCTTTCCCTACTTGAGGATTAAATGTTTCATCAGAAAGTACCTCGGGAAGCTCCCGCATTCCGTTATCCATGCCCAACCAATCCGTTGAACTTTGCGCTGCGGTCAAACCGTTTCTTGAAAAAGTTACTTCGGAATTATATGATCCTGAAACGGAAAAAGATATGTTAAGTTTTTCGGGAAAATCTTTCGTGTTTATATCTACATAACCTCCGGAAAAATCACCTGCTTTATCCGGAGTAAAAGTTTTAATTGCTTGTATGTTATCAATTAGATTTGACGGTATTAAATCAATTGAAGCAGATTTTTTATAGGGATCGATGCTAGGAACTTCAGCCCCATTTAATTGGGTTCTGGTGTACCGGTCTCCCAAACCTCTAATAAAAACATATTTCCCTTCAACTATCGATGCCCCAACTACCGCTTTTGCTGCTTCTGCAGCATTACCTGCTCCAAATTTTGCAAACTGTTCGGAACTTACTGCATCGCTTACCACAATTGCTTTTTGCCGTTTAACCAATAAACTCGCTTCGGTATTGTTTAATGCTTTTGCCGTTATAACCACTTCTTCAGTTTGAAATGCTTCCGGAATCAATGTGATATTAATTATAGTTGTTTCGTTTTTCTTGACAATAACATCTTTTACCTTCTTTTTAGCATAACCTACCATTGAAAAAACAAGATTGTATTTTCCTACAGGCACTTTTTCGATTCTAAATTTACCGTCAATGTCTGCAGCCGCTCCTTTCATTGTGCCATCAATTACTACATTTGCTCCAATCAAAGCTTCCCCGTTCGCACTATCCACAATTATACCGGCTATCGTTCCAGTTAAAGTTTGACTGGCTATACTAGAGATATTTATTAACACTATTATGATTGTTAATAAGAATTTCAAAACGATAAATTTTTTACCGTTATTTTTAAGTATTTTCTTCATTTTACTCTCCTTCCGGGATTGTTAAACTGTTTTATTTTTCGGGATAAACATACCAATGATATGTTAGCAAATCGTTAAGAAGAGTTGTAGATTATGTTAAGGAATTGTTAGGATATTTTTTGTAGAATTAGTGTTATTTATCTACGAAGGAGAGATATATTAAGCTTGCTAAAAATTATATATCCCACATGCACAATAAGTTTGAAAAAAAGAAATAAAATTATATATTTTATTATTGAATTTAATATTAAGTAAAGTTGTAATAATCAATCTTAAGTCCAATACTTTAAAATTAATAACCCGGCAAAAGCCGGGTTTAATATAACAATTTTCACTAATGCTGTTTATGCCAAGCTCTCGTAAACGCTTACGAAACGCCTGTTGTTTCTTTTCCTTTCGAATTTAACGAAACCATCGGCAACTGCAAATAAGGTATCGTCTCCGCCACGCATAACGTTTTTTCCGGGATGGAATTTTGTTCCGCGTTGCCTTACCAAAATAGTGCCTGCCTTAACTTTTTCCCCTCCGTATCTTTTTACACCAAGATATTTCGGGTTACTGTCGCGTCCGTTTCTTGATGAACCTTGACCTTTCTTATGAGCCATTTATTTTACCTCCTCTTCTGCTTTTTCCTTCGGTTTTGAAGCTTTGGCTTTACTAATCGATACAACCTCAATTCGAGTAAGTTGTTGGCGGTGACCTTTTTTCACTTTGTACGATTTTCTTCTTTTCTTTTTGAAAACTATAACTTTGTCGTCTTTCAAATGTTCCAATACTTTTGCTTTTACCTTTATACCTTTCACCACAGGTGCACCGACTACAGTTTCCTTACCATCGGAAAACAGTAAAACATCTTCGAATGTAACCGTTTTATCGGCTTCAACGTTTAATTTGGGAACATAATACTTCCCGTTTTCCTCAACTTTGAATTGTGAGCCTGCTATATCAACAACCGCAAACATAAATTTCTCCTACTCTTTTAATTTCGAGCCTTAAAGTTATGAAAATATCGGATTTATGTCAATTTTAAATTCGCACGTAGGATTTTACTAAAAGGGAAATTAAAAATCAACCGACTATAACTTCGGCACGTTTTTCAGCCGATTCGTATAATGCTTCCAGCAATTTAATCCTGGTTAATGCCTCGCTACTGGAGGATAGTATATTGCTGCTGCCTTGAATTACGCTAATAAAATATTTCAATTCGTTTTCGTATGATTTTTTAAATAAATTTTTTGGATTGGCAGAGCTTGCCGGAGTGTAATCAATTCTTGTGGACTCTATTTTCTTGTATGCCCTGAAAGGATTGAGATGACCGGTGCCTTCGGTTCCGAAAACAGTAAGGTTGAAACTGTCTTTTTCGGAATGTAATGACCAGCTGACTTCAAAATTCATTACGGCTGAATTTTTAAATCGGATAAAGCCTACTGCAGAATCTTCAACGCCTTTAACTTTATGTGAAAAAGTTTGCGCCGAAACGCTTTTAATCGGTGGATAACCGATTAACCAAATTCCCAAATCGAGAAGTACAATTCCCAAATCGAACAGAACCCCTCCGCCGGCCTCCTTCCGGCGTTGAATCCATTTTTCGCTACTGCTTTGCTTTCGCGTCCAACCGCAGCGAATGTAAAAAGGTGTTCCGATCTCTCCACTGTTAATCAAACTTTTCAAAAGCATTGCATCGGGGCGGTACCGGAAATTCATTCCCACAACAGCTTTGCGTTTATATTTTTTAGCGGCATCATCCACTTTTTTTGCTTCTACGTAATTAATTGCAACCGGTTTTTCAATCATTACATCTTTTCCGTGTTTCATCACTTCAATTGCAATTTCGGAATGTGATTTTGTGGGTGTGGCAACAATTACGGCATCAAGTTCAACTTCTTCCAGCATTTTTTTGTAATCGGTATATTTATGCGGAATGTTAAACTTACCCGCTACGGTTTTAAGTCTGTTTTTATTAATTTCGGCTACGGCATTAATCTTCACGTTTTTAAGTTTGGACAGTATCGGCAGATGAATTAACTGGGCAACGCCACCTAAACCGATGATACCGATTTTTGTTTCTTTCATCAGGCAACAACTCCGGGTGCAACTTTTTTATTTCCGTGAACAAAAGCTTCAACTTGTTTTGTAATTCCATCGGCGTCCATTCCAAGAAGTTTGTGCAGCTCGGCTTGGGTTCCATGTTCAACGAATTGATCGGGCAAACCGATTCTGAGCACATCGTTTTTATAGTTTTTGTAATTCATATACTCAAGTACGCCGCTGCCGAATCCACCCGCCAACACGCTTTCTTCCAAAGTTACAATTTTATCGAATTTGGAAGCCACTTTATCGATAACAGCGGTATCGAGCGGTTTTATAAATCTCATGTTGTATAATTCGCAGCTAATTCCCAAAGAATGCAAATTATTAACAGCCCTTTGGGCGTATTCAACCATTTTACCTACGGCGAGCAAAGCCACGTGTTCACCTTCGTGAAGTAATTCTGCTTTTCCGATAGGTATGGCTTCAAATTCTTCTTTTATTTCAACCCCGATTGCACTTCCACGCGGATATCTAAGTGCAATTGGACCACCTTCATATTTGATTGCCGTGTATAACATATCTTTCAATTCATTTTCGTCTTTCGGCGCCATTACAACCATTCCAGGAATCATTCTGAGGTAAGTCAAATCAAATGTTCCGTGGTGTGTCGGTCCGTCGGCTCCAACCAAACCGGCTCTGTCCAATGCAAAAACCACATGCAATTTTTGGAGTGCAACATCGTGAATAATTTGGTCGATTGCCCTTTGCAAGAATGTAGAATAGATTGCCACAACGGGAACAATCCCTTGAGTTGCAAGTCCGGCTGCAAAAGTTACTCCGTGTTCTTCTGCAATTCCCACATCGAAATATCTGTCGGGAAATTTATCCATAATTTTACTTAGCCCCGTTCCATCCGGCATTGCAGCGGTAATACCGACAATTTTGTCGTCCCGTTCCATCAGTTTAACCAAAGTATTTCCGAAAACGGAAGTATAAGAAGGCGGACCTCCCGCTTTTTTAAGTACTTTACCGGTTAATTTATCGAATGGGGAAAGTCCGTGAAACTTAGGTTTATCTTCCTCCGCGGGTTTATAACCTTTTCCTTTTTGAGTGACAACATGAACCAGAATCGGTCCGTTCAAACCTTTGATGTATTCAAACAGTTTCACAAGTTTCGATACGTTATGCCCGTTAATCGGTCCGAAATATCTGAATCCCAATGCTTCGAACAGCATACCGGGAGTAACAACCGCTTTAACCCCCGATTCAAGTCTGGAAGCAACTGTTCTGAGTCTGTCACCGAACTGATCCAATTTCCCCGTTAAATCCCAAATTGCGCCTTTAAACTTGTTGTAATCGGGATGGGCTATAATTTCGTTAAAATAATTTGATATTTGCCAAACGTTGGGTGAAATGGACATACGGTTATCGTTGAGAACCACTACTAAATCTTTTTTCAACAAACCGCTGTTGTTCATTGCTTCGTAAGCCATTCCGCCGGTCATTGCGCCGTCGCCGATTACCGCAATTACTTTCTGTTTATTTTTTTGCAAATCATTTGCAGCTGCAATTCCCAACGCTGCGGAAATTGATGTTGATGCGTGTCCCGCACCGAACACATCGTATTGACTTTCCGTTCTTTTCAAGAATCCGCTCAATCCGTTGAGTTGCCGGATAGTGTTTAGTTTATCCCTTCGTCCTGTAATGATTTTATGCGGATAAGCCTGATGGCCCGTATCCCAAACTATTTTATCTTCCGGTGTGTTAAAAACTTTATGTAGTGCCAATGTTAATTCAACCGCGCCAAGTCCGCCTCCGAAATGACCACCGATTTGGGAAATAACGTCAATCATATATTCCCGTATTTCATGGCTGAGTTGCTTTAACTGCTTGGTATTGAAATCCCTTATATCTTTTGGATCGTTTACATCAAATAACAGTTGGTATTTGCTTTGTTCCGTCACGGTTTTTCCCTTCGTATTTATTTTAAATCTTTGTTGACTGATTCATCGAAACGGGTTTTAAGTTCGGTTACTTTCAACTCCGCTTCTTTAAGTATTGAATAACATTTTTCGGATAGTTTGATTCCTTCTTCATATAATTTTATCGATTCTTCCAACCCGGTATCTTCACTTTCGAGTAGTTGGGATATTTCATCCAAACGTTTTAACAGTTGTTCGAAACTTTCGTCTTTTTTCTTAGGCATCGGGATTAATCTTCACTTCTTTATCGAAAAATTTAACGCTAAATTGCTCGCCCGGGTTTAACTGCTTTGCACGCGGAATCAATTTACCGTTTTGCCGGATTAACGTATATCCTTTCTTCAAATTTTTCTCCACACTGTGCGAATGGATAATTTGATTTTTTAAGTTTAAAATATTATTCAAATGTTTTAATTTGTTTGTTGTTAACCCGTCTAATTTATAAACCAAATTATCCAAATACTGGTAGAAATTTTTAATTCTGTTAAGCGGGTTTTTGAATCCATACGACCCGCTAATTTGTTGAACGTTAGATTTGTATCTATCGATCTTATCAAAAATATTAATCGTTGTATTATATGAAAATTCATTCAGAAAGGCAAAGATTTCATTTATATCGGGAGTAGCAATTTCCATAGCAGCAGAAGGTGTTGGAGCCCTGTAATCGGCAACAAAATCGGCAATAGTAAAATCTATTTCGTGTCCGACCCCACTTACTATGGGAATTTCGGATTCAAAAATCGTGCGTGCAACAACTTCTTCGTTAAATGCCCACAGGTCTTCCAACGAACCGCCGCCGCGTGCAACGATAATTAAATCAATATCATTCAATTTATTTAACTTTTTAATAGCTTGTGAAATTTCCTCTGCTGCGCCTTCACCTTGAACGCGTGCCCCGGCAATTACAAGCTCAACCACAGGGTAACGGCGTTTAGCAACGCTAATCATATCGCGCAGAGCTGCCGTACCCGCACCGGTGACGATACCTATTTTTCTGGGAAAAGCGGGAATCGGTTTTTTAAGCTCTTTATCAAACAAACCTTCTTTTTGTAATTTCCGTTTCAAACGCTCAAAAGCCGCTTGTAATTCACCTTCCCCAGCTGGTTGCATCGAACGGACATCCAACTGGTACGAACCGCGCGGAGGATACACCGTTAATCTTCCCCGCACAATTACTTTCATGCCGTCTTGAGGTGTAAAAAATACGTAATTGTTAATTCCACGCCACATCGTGCAGTTGATTTGCGCATTGGCATCTTTTAATGTAAAATACCAATGTCCGGAAACATGTGCCTTGAAATTTGAGATTTCCCCTATCACATTTAACGCTGAAAAATGTTCTTCGAGAGTAATTTTTATTTCGGAGGTTAACTCGCTTACGGTAAAAATCATCTCACTCATTTTCTTCCTTTCTGAAAATCAAACAATACTGATGATGGCGATTTCCCACCCACGCATTGTTAACACCTAAAGCAATCAAAGGTTTGTCATCTTGCAACCAGATTTTTTCATCCTTCAAAATCCAGCTTCTGTTCCCTCTTTCGGTTAACGATGTTGCAGTATCGAAAGCGAGCGGGTATAATTTACTTTTGTAATAAATGTTATTGGTTATAATGGTAAGATACCCTTTGTTTTTCGTAACGTCGTAAACTTCGTCGAAAATTTCCGCTTGCCATTCCAAAAATTTATCATAGTCCTTTATATTTCCCAAATCTTCTTCTTCCAACGAATAAACGGTATCCAAACCTTTTTCCTTTCTGTTCTTTTGACGTATATTGTTGCGTTCAAGTTGATTCCAGTATGGAGGTGAAGTAATAACATAATCGAACTTTAAATCATTAAAACCGTTTTCTTCCAATACCTGTTTTAATTTCAAAGCAGAACCTTTAATTGAAAGGATTTTTGTATTGAAATTGCCCGATTGGATTCGATTCAACGCGATGGAATTATATTTTTCTTGTAATTCAATTCCTATTGCATTTCTGTTAAGTTCACCTGCTGCAATTAAAGTGCTACCCGTACCGGCAAAAGGATCGAGCACCCAAGCGTTTTCTTTTGTGAAAAAAGATATAAATTCAGCCACCAGCGATTCGGGAAATTTTGCCGGGTGCAAAACTTCATTTTCTTTTCTCTTTTTCGGGCGGTGGATAAACCATGATTTTGTGAACTTAATCCATTCCTTTCCCGTCAAATCGTTTAATTTATTTCCGGGGTTGTATCTCCCACGCTCACCGTAATCAATAAAATTATGTTTTTTTGACATTAAGTATTTAATATTATTAATATTCAATTATGATCTGTTGATTTCAAGATAACTTTTTCTCATATCTCCAGAACACGCGCTCAACCTTGGAATTTACATAATGCATGTAAAACGGGATTGGTCCGACCCACGGAATTACCGAGCTTTTAAATCCAGCTTTTTTTAAATCATTCAAACATCTTTTAAGTAAAATTCCGCCAATACCTTTTCCCCGTGCAGCTTTACCCGTGCCCATCGGTCCGAACCAACCGGTGCCTTTGTTGTTTGTTTCGTGTGCGGAAAATGCAATAATTCTGCCGTCTTTTTTCGCAATGTGAAGAGAAACCGGTTTGTTTTCGAAAGCCGCTCTTATCTCCCATTCCCATGCTGCAAAATGACGCCTTATCCAATTTAACATCGGTTGGAAATCTTTTTTGCCTGCACGGGAAACCGTAATTCCGTGTTGCCTTAACTTTCTTTCCTCTTTCGATGTATTAAAATCTTGATGAACCAAATCGGCTTTTAAATTTGCACAATCGTTAAATTTCACAAAACCGTTACGTTCAAAAAAACATACGGCTTCCGTGTAAAACGGATCCACACCGGGCATAAAATAATTGGGATACGATTCATAAACACGGACGAGCTTCACCCCGCGGGATTTCATTTCTTGTTCAACTTGCGAATAAAGTGCGGTTGCAATTCCTTTTCTTCTGTGTTCTTTCAAAACAGCGAGTAACTTAACGTATCCGGTTTTTTCTTTTCCCCTTTTCCGGACAACACCCATTATAAATCCAACTGGTTTATTCGAATCGGAATAAGCAAGCAAAGTTAAATCCGGAGCAAAATCCGGATCATCATCAATTTTTTGCTTTAACAAATCTTCGGTGATTTTATCAAGCTCCATTCCCATTTTACAAATGCGGTATGCGGCTTTGAACTGCCCGGGAGAATATTTTACTATTTTCATTTGCTTAAAAATTTATTGAGAAGAACGATGAAAACAATCCTATCGATATTTCATGAAATTTAGAAAAAGGTTCAACCGGTTGATAATTAAACCGGTAACGAATATATACGGCATAAACTTTATAGAATTTAAATAATCCCAAGGTTAATTCCGCACTCAGTCCGTTATTACCAAGAAAATCGGTATAACCTTTTAGAGCAGGCGAAACAAACTCAATATAATCTACCGGGAACATTTTGTTATAACCGATTCGCAAATAATTTTTTCTCGCCGCTTTAAATTCATAAGTATATTCAAGCGAAAAATAAGCAGACGGATAGTTGTAACCTTCACCGTAAAAAGTCAAGAACGGTATTTCTTTGGAAATTGTAAAATGTGTAGTTCCGTTACGCAATGCCAATCCGGGTGAAGGCATAAGAAACAATGCTCCACCGATACAAAGCTGGAGGAACGGACTGGCTGTACTTTTGTGCTCAACCGGATTTTTCCCGGGTAAAATCAGCTCGAAATTTTCACTTCTGGATTCATTACCGTTTTTATCTGTTACAACTATGTAAAAAGGAACGGAAGAAGAATCGAAACTGAAGCCGGAAAAATCGATTTCCGTTTTATGGTCTTCCGCAAGAATGCCGGAAACTTTGAATTCCAGCTTGTTATCTACAACCACTTTGGATTTCACACTGTCCGTCGTAAAAAAGGATAAAATAAATTTATGCGGAGGTTCCGGTGTTACGTATGCATCAATTAAAAATATTTCTACGTTTCCTTCCTGTTGTGCCCGTGGAATTATCAGCGGGAACAAAAAAATCAATAGGAATGTAATGGAAAAATATTTCATACAGAAATTCCGTTTTAGCTTGTTCAAATTTAAGATTTTTTTTGAAATTTAGTTCGGATTAATTGGGTGATAAATTAATTGACCTAATAAATATAATAATGAACGGACAGTTTAGTATATTTTGATTTTATAATTTAATAAAATCGGAAATTTTGGAGAGAAGAAATGAAAATTTTAATCAGCAACGACGACGGAATAGATTCGCGTGGAATATCCGAACTGGCTAAGTACTTAAAGGAAATTGGCGAAGTTACCATAATTGCTCCGCGCACGGAACAAAGCGCCGTGGGTCATGCAATAACGATGAGTATTCCGCTTCGGGTGAACGAATATTATAAAAACGGTGAATTTTTCGGATATGCGGTTGAAGGTACACCGGCAGATTGTGTGAAAATAGGAATTACAAATATCTTAAAAGAAAATCCCGATATAGTTGTTTCGGGAATTAATCACGGTGCGAATACTGCAATAAATATTGTTTATTCCGGCACCGTTTCCGCTGCCCGCGAAGCCGCAATTATGGACATTCCGGCATTGGCAATTTCGCTCAACAGTCATAATCCGACGCATTTTGAAGTAGCCGGAAAAGTTGCTCAAGAATTGGTAAAAATGGTTTGTAAATATAAACTGCCAAGGGGTACGCTGTTAAACGTAAATGTGCCGGATATTCCGGAGAACGAAATTGCAGGAATCCTCCCCACCGTACAAGGCAAAACAAAATGGGATGACGTTTACGAAGAAAGAATAGACCCTTACGGAAGAAAATATTATTGGCTTACCGGCAAACCGTTGGAACTTGATTCCGAAATTGACAAGGATCATTTTGCGGTTAAAAACAATTACGTCGCCATCACTCCGGTTCATTTCGATTTGACGGATTATTCCGCTTTCAAAGAAATGCAAAATTGGGGAGTTAACAAAATTAAAGACGTTTTAAAATGATGGATTTTGCTTGATGTTTAATTGGAGCGATATAAGTATTCACCTTTCTTTCGATTGGTATTATCTATTAATCTTTGGTATACTCTTTTTTTTATATACTTTTTATACTTACAAATATACTTTACCTGTTGTACCGGGAATTAAAAAATGGTTCTTAATCTTTCTGCGCTCTTTAATATTAATTTTATTGTTAATTTTAATTTTCGAACCTACAGTAAAACTTAAAAAGAAAGTCGTAATTGAACCGGTTAACCTTGTATTCGTAGATAACTCACAATCCATTGCATATAAAGACAGTTTAAATAGAGCTAATTTAATACGAAATTTTCTTCGCAAACTTGCAAATAGTAACGGTCAACCTGTCTTTTTCACATTCGGGCAAAAAATTACACCTCTCAATCCGGATAGTTTGAACAAGCCGGATTTTACGGAAACCGGAACAAATTTTAATTTAATATTTAACAAGTTAAATAATTTCAACAAACCGGTTGCTTCGGTAACCATCATATCCGACGGTCAAATAAACGAAGGCGAGAATCCTCTGAGTAAATTTGAGAAATTAAATATTCCGTTTTTTACTGTTGGGATTGGTGATACTACCACCCAGAAGGATTTATCGATTTCCAAAGTTTTATACAACGACTATATTTATAAAAACAAACCTACCACTGTCAAAGTAATGGTCTTAAATAAAAATTCCGGAAAACGGACAGTTAACGTTTCTTTCAAAGAAAATTCACAATTAATTGCAACCAAACAAATAACCTTTAATCAGAATGGAATAAAAAGCGTCGACTTTGAATACAAACCGGATAAAGCCGGTATAAGAAAATTAACTTTTTCGGTTAGTAAAATTACCGGTGAAGATAATTTCGAAAACAACAAAAAGGTTGAGTTTGTAAAAGTCTTGGAAAGTAAAATTAAAGTACTGCTTGTTTCCGGAAGTCCTTCACCCGATGTATCGTTTGTGAGAAATGCACTTGAACAAAACAAGGATATGGAAGTCTCTACCATTATCCAAATTGCTCCGAATAAATTTTTGAATGGTGAAAATTCAGATGAATTAATTGACAGCTGCGATGTTATATTTCTAACCGGCTTTCCGGGAAAATACACTCCACCAAATTTGACAGGTAAAATTTTTCGTGCAATAGATAAAAAAAACAAACCGTATTTTATAATGCTTTCCGGCGGAACCGATTTTATCAAACTAAAAAATCTTGAAAAGGTATTAAATTTCAAACTCCGGAATACAAGCGACAAATATTCCCCCGTGCAAATTTCATTGGTGGATGAAAACAGTCCGCTTTTCAAACGTACCGGAGCCGATTACCGTAAAATATGGGAATCGCTTCCTCCGGTGGATTACAATTTATCCGGCTTTTCCGTTAAACCAAACGGAAAAATTCTTGCGGACGTAAAAATTAATAACATTCCAACGAACAAACCGCTTATAATTTCCCAAGTTGCCGGAAACAAAAAATCAATTTCTTTTCTTGGCAAAAATATATGGAGATGGAAACTACAAACCGCCGATCTAAATTCCACTGTGTTCGATAAGTTTATTATCAATGTGGTTAAGTGGTTGTACACGGACACTAAAGTAAAATTATTTAAAATTAAAACAAATAAAAAAATCTACGCTCCGGGCGAAACCGTTTTCTTTTCCGCACAGGCTTATGATGAAACGCTTTCACCATTGGATGATGCGCATGTAACCGTGCATATAAAGATGGACGGAAAAGATACTCAACTGCCACTTAATTCCGCTGGGAACGGAGTTTATGAAGGTGAATTCACCCCAAATAAAAGCGGGGATTATTCATTCAAAGCCATTGCTTCCGTTAATGACAAAACGGTTGGTACGGCAACGGGTATTTTTAATGTTGGAGAATTAAATGTTGAACTAATAAATATTAAATTAAACTCAGATTACTTGAAACTTATAGCAAATTCTACCGGTGGTAAATATTTTTATCTTACAGGGCAATTGGGAATTAAC
>JALSTB010000180.1 GCA_026983955.1 Melioribacteraceae bacterium | reverse complement strand
AATTTGCATTGTATCCGAGTTATTTTCCGGATTTAGTAACACATAAGATGTTTTATCAGATGATAATTTTACGGGAGCATCAAAAATTCTTCCGGGCGGTAAAGTATATTTTTTTTCAGTAAAACTGCGAAGATTTACCATATCGTTTAATTCAAATTCAAATGGGTTGCCGTTATTATCAATCACGGTTTTCAATCCCGCCAAATTTTCCGCTTCAAAATAAACTTGATATGATGTATTCAGCTGAACTTTCTCAAGCGGAATATAACCGAAATGTGTAGTGTGCACCGTTCCGGTATTCATACTGAATTGATCGAGATAAACAAAATCGTATGAACCGTTTCCCTTTGGTCTGAAAAACATCTTTACTTTTGTTTGCTCTTTCGAGTAAATTGAGCCCATAACCGTTATGTTTTTTCCGATTAAAGCGGTTCCGCCGTTTACAAAATATGCTTCCGGAGCAGTTCTGTCAACATAAAAGTTAATACGTTCTTCCTGATTATTTTCATTTGTCATATTGACGATCAATCTTAATGTGTAAACCGTATCGGGAAATTCCGAAATATCGAGACTTGCTACATTCTCATCAAAGATTTGCTTTCTTCCGTCAACGTTTATCGCTTGCCATTTATCCGGATTATAACCAACGCCGTATTGCAGTTCAAACGAACGGAAATATGGCGAAATGACGGTCAAGTTAATTTGAAGACTATCGGAGGAAGTGGCAAAATCCTGCGCCGGGGAATTAATTTTAATTATTCCGGGGGTTAAAGTTGAAACCGCTTTAAATAGATTAAGTCTTCCAGCGCCGGCATTCAAATCCCACCCTGTTGAATTTATATCTGTTGCTGTGGATTTCAGAATTTGTTTTATTTCCTCGATTTCAAAATTTTTTATACCCAATAGAACAGTAGCCGAACCGCTTACAAACGGTGCTGCAGCGGATGTACCGCTTACAATTCCATACGAACCGTCTTTGGTAGTTGTTAAAATACTTACTCCGGGAGCAACTAAATCGATTGTTGAACCGGAATTTGAAAAACTTGCCACATAATCATTTTCATCAGAAGCGCCGACACTGATTACTTCCGGAAAGCTTGAAGGATAATGCGGTCTATCGGATGCGGAATTACCGGAACTTGCAACCAAAACCACACCGTTATCGTAAGCAAATTTGATTGCATCACGTAAAAGATAGGAAAATTTATCATCGCCGAAACTCATATTAATTATTTTTGCACCGGCTTGAACAGCGTAAATTATTGCGGAAGCTACATCATCGTCTTCCCCGTTACCCGTGGCATCAAAAGCCCTAAGATTCAAAATTTTGATATTCGGAGCAAGTCCAGCTATACCTATCTTATTGTTAGATTGAGCGGCGATTATTCCTGCTATGTTTGTTCCATGTCCATGCTCATCCGATGGCAAATTATCCCAATCCGTGTAGTCGTTATCCGAATTGTAATTAATTTGAACACTTTTATCAACAAAATCGAATCCTTTAAAATCGTCTACATAGCCATTATTATCGTCATCTATACCGTTAAATTTTTTATCATTTCCTTGATTATCAATGCCGGTTTCCCCGGTATTTATATAAATGTTAGCATACAAATCGGGATGGTCGTCATCTATTCCGGTATCGATAATTGCCACCAGGATATCACTTAATTCAATCCCAGTATCTTCAATTAATTCAAGGGATTTGAGTGCTCCGATTTTTTTAATACCCCATTGTTCTTTAAACAAACTGTCATTGGGAGCACTGTCAATTTTGTAATTAACGGGTTCTTGTACGTACTCTACCGATGAATTAGATAAAATTTTTGTCAGAAATCCGGATTTTTCTTCATCATTTTTAAAATTGAAGCGGTAAATCCGTTTTAATCCTATATTATCATTTAACTTACTAAGCTTATCTTGTTGAAATAAATAGTGATATTCAATTTTATTTAAAACATTACTTTGCATTAAAGTGCTGTTAATAACAGATTCTATTGTTTCTCCGTTACCGGCAGGTTTAAATTTTACAATCAAAGAAGATTGACCGGAAATTAGTGTGCTAATAGAGAATATGGTGGCAAGATAAATAAGAATTTTACGGTTCATATTCTTCCTTTACCGTGTTAAAATCCACTTCGGTAGGATATTTTCCGGAAAAACAAGCTGTACAAAAATGCTCCGGTTTATGATCCACCATTGCTTCCAACATTTCCTCGATTGTTAAATATTCCAGCGAATCAACACCGAGGTAATTTTGAATTTCTTCAATATTTCCATCAAATTTATTTGCTATCAGTTCATTTTTTGAAGGAAAATCCATACCATAGAAGCACGGATTTAATATTGGCGGTGAGGAAATCCTTAAATGCACGGATTTCGGATTGGCTTCACGAATTAATTTTACCAATTGCCTTGAAGTTGTACCTCTGACGATTGAATCATCAATCAAAATTACCGTGCGACCTTCCAATACACCTTTAACCGTATTAAATTTAACCCGTACACCGACTTCCCTTTTGGTTTGCTCCGGTAAAATAAACGTTCGACCGATATAATGACTTCTAATTAATCCGATTTCAAGTTTGGAGTTGATTCCCATTTTTTCCAACTGATTTTGATAACCGATAGCGGCTGTGTTTGAACTGTCGGGTACGCTTATAACAATTACTTTCTCCCCTTCCGGATCTTCAACGGGATGATAATTGGCCAAAACCTTGCCAAGTTTCCTGCGTATTTTATCTACGTTTGTTCCGAAGATTTTACTGTCCGGTCTAGAAAAATATATGAATTCGAATACACAATGTTTAATGTCCGTTTTATCAGAAATTCTGTATGAAACAATATCATTTTCCGATTTGGTATGCTCCCCAATTTCAATCATTTCGCCAGGCTGTACATCTCTTACAAATTCCGCTCCGTTAACATCAAAAGCACAAGTTTCAGAAGCGACAATAAATGAACCGTTAAGTTTTCCTATTGAAAGCGGACGAAAACCGTACGGATCACGGGCGGCAAATAATTTTTCATCCGTTAGCAAGACCAAGCTGTATGCTCCCTCGATTTGACTTAAAGCGTCGAGTATTTGATCCTCTTGTCTTTCCTTTTTGCTCCGGGCAATCAGATGCAGAATTACTTCAGTATCACTTGTGGTTTGAAAAATTGCACCGTCTTCAACAAGTTTTTTTCTTAAGAATTTTGCATTCGTCAAATTTCCGTTGTGGGCAACCGCCAGGTTTCCCATTCTGTAATTAACAACAAACGGTTGAATATTTTTTCTCGATTCCGAAGCACCGGTAGTTGAATAGCGGTTGTGACCTATTGCAGCTTTGCCGGTAAGTTCTTTATCCAAAATTTCCGGTTTGTTAAAGACATCGGCAACAAGTCCAATTCCCTTGTGTATATTGAAAACAGATTTGCCGTTAAATAGCTCTGCACTAACTATGCCTGCCGCCTCTTGTCCCCTGTGTTGAAGTGCATGTAGTCCGTAGTAAGTATAAATAGCCGGTTTTTCGATTCCGTGAATGCCAAAAACTCCGCAATGGCATTTGGGTTTATCAGAATTCAAAACATTTCCACTTATTAACTGTAAAGTTTACCTCTCAATAATACTTGAGAATAACGGTAATTAAAATATTGAAAGGAAAGAAAATTTGTCGGAACGGCGGGATTTGAACCCGCGACCACTTGACCCCCAGTCAAGTACGCTAACCGGACTGCGCCACGTTCCGAACAACTTTATAATTTAGAACGTAAATTTACTAAAAAATCTCGTATTTCCTCAAGGTCTCTTTTAAGTGACCGGATTTGATTTTTTTGTAATGCAGATTTGGATTTGGAAGATGATTTTTTCGATGATTTTATTCCACCGTTTTGAGGATCGGATAATATTTTCTTTGCTCCTTCAATTGTGTACTTTTCTTCCCGGAGAAGCTTTTTTATCAACAGAATCAATTTTATATCCGCATTTGTGTAAATTCTGTTGCCCGCTCTGTTCTTGGAAGGTTTTAACTGATCGAATTCCGTTTCCCAATAGCGAAGAATATATTGTTCCAAACCTGTTAGTTTGCTTACTTCACTAATTGAGTAATATAATTTTTTTAATCCGAAGTCTTTCATAACTACTCTTATTATTTACTTTAACGAAATTAACTAATTCATTGTAAAATATCAAGTTCTGCAAATCCGTTAAAAATTTTTATCAATACAAGGATGAATAATTATTTATACTCCAATATATTTATTCTTAAAACAAATAATGTGATGTTTATCAACCGGAGTGATAAGATGGGCTATTTACTTTGAAGTTTTCGGATTAGATAAACGGCAGCGAGGTAACCAAATTCTTTAAATCCGGATATATAACCGGTGCAAGCGGTTGCAGTTAGCGAATTTCTTCTAAATTCTTCCCGCTTTGCCAAATTTGATAAGTGTACTTCTATTTTAGGTAAATCAACCAATTCCAATGCATCTCTTATTGCCACTGAAGTATGTGAATAACCGCCAGGATTTATAACCAACCCTACAAATCCGGAATTCCGCGCATTCTGAATTTTCTCGATTATCTCCCCTTCAAGATTACTTTGGAAAAATTCAAAATCAATTCCGGGGAACTCTTCCGTTAATTTATCATGAATCTCTGATAAAGTGACATTTCCGTATTGGGTTTCATCCCTTTCACCAAGCAGATTTAAATTAGGTCCATTAATTATTAAAATTTTCATATTTACATTTCCGACATTTCTTCAATTACTTCCCTAAGCTTCGGGGTTAAATAAACATCCTCAACACCGAGTTCTTTTAATGCTTGCGATAGTATTATCACTTTCCTCTGTAATGTAGCCAATTTATTAATAACAATTACTTTGTTTTCCTTAACAAGACAATAACCACCTTTAAAATCCCCTCTTTCAAATCTTACCTTTGCTCCCATCTGCGTGGCAACGGATCTCAAATCGTTCAAAATCGTTTCGAATTCTTTTTCCTTAATTTTCATTAAATTACAGTGCTATTTTGAATTACACATTTAATTTTTGCAAATATATAAAGAAATACGGAATAAAACAGAATGCCGGACGTAGAAAAAATAGCTTCCATCGACATCGGATCGAATACCGTTTTGCTGCTTATTGCCGAAGTAAATTTATCAACCCGGAGAATTAAAACATTGGCAAATTTTTATGAGATGCCGCGAATTAGCAAAAATTTGAAGAAAACCGGTTTTATAACTACCGGTCGAAAAGAAAAATTATTTGAGGTTTTGGAGAAGTATAAACAGATAATCGATGCGAACCGTTGTGATAAAATTTTGGTTTCTGCTACCAATGCATTCCGCATAGCAAAAAATGCGGAGGAAATTTCGGATGAAATTGATAAGATATTCGGTTTTCAAGTGAAAATACTCTCCGGCGAAGAAGAAGCAAAGTTATCCTTTTTGGGAGCCACATACGATTTAAATTTCGACAATGAGGCGCTAGTTGTTGATATCGGTGGCGGGAGCACGGAAATAATTTTCGGGAGCAAAACTAATATCCGGTTTAATCACAGTTTCGGATTCGGTGTAGTAAGTTTAACCGAAACTTTTATAACAAATTATCCGGTAAATGAAAGCGAAATTTCAGAATTGAAAACGTTTGTTAAAAGCAATTTTAACGAATATAAAAAGTATATTCCCGAATCACCCTTAGCTGTGGCGGTTGCGGGCACACCCACCACCCTTTCATGTATAAATCAAAATCTACAAACTTATGATGAAGAAAAAATAGAAAATTCTGTTCTTTCCATGAATAATTTAAGAATTATAATTTCAAAACTTGAATCAATGACACCTGGAGAAATTAAAAATGTTTATGGTCAGGTTGTTTCCGGTCGCGAAGATGTATTATTATCCGGAGCTCTGATTTTAACAGTTTTGGCTGATGTTCTGAAGATAGGAAAATACTATGTATCGGGTAAAGGAATACGGTACGGAGCCGTAGTCGATTACTTACACAATTTCACAAACTCCCAAAATTCTTCGTGAAATTAATATTTTTTTTATCGATATTACGAAATTAATATTTCGTTGTTAGTATCATCTTTACATATCCGTTCAATCTCGCATTAAGCAGGGAGAATATATGGCAAAAGTTGCACGTGAACAATGGAGTTCAAAATTAGGCTTCATTCTTGCTGCTGCTGGTTCGGCGGTCGGTTTGGGAAACATTTGGAAGTTCCCTTATGTGGCCGGTGAAAACGGCGGCGCCGCTTTTATTCTGTTATACCTATTGTGTATAGCGATAATCGCCATGCCGGTTTTAGTGGCGGAAATTTTAATAGGAAGAACAACGCAACGGAATCCCGTTGGTGCATTCAAGCAATTAAGCGGGAAGCCATTCTGGGTTGCAGTTGGCGGTATGGGAATTTTAGCCGGATTTATGATTTTGTCCTTTTATGCGGTTGTTTCCGGTTGGTCTTTAGGATACATTGTTGAAGCTATAGCCGGAAAGTTTTATGATTTTAACGAAATCGGTTCTTCCGGTGCACATTTTACCAATTTAACCCAAAGCGTTGTGTGGAACGTTGGTTATTTTGCGGCTTTTATGGCGCTTACAATGCTGATTGTTTATTACGGTGTTCAGAATGGAATTGAGCGCGGAAGCAAAATTATGATGCCGTTATTATTTATATTGTTAATAATTTTAATGATTCGAGGTTTAACTTTAGACGGTGCGGAAAGAGGAATAGATTTTTTATTCAACCCTGACTGGTCTGTTATTACCGGTAAAACCGTACTTGTTGCTTTGGGTCAAGCTTTCTTTACACTCAGTTTGGGTATGGGTGCAATGCTGACTTACGGAAGTTATATGTCGAAAAAAGATAATATTCCAATTTCAGCTTTGGATATAATTATTCTTGACACTTTGGTTGCATTAATTTCCGGAGTGGTGATTTTTACGGCGGTATTTGCCACCGGTGAAAATCCGAATGTCGGTCCGGGTTTAATTTTTCATACTTTACCTATCGTGTTCACCAAAATGCCCGGCGGAATTTTCTTTGCCGTATTGTTTTTCATTCTTTTATCTATCGCTGCGTTAACCTCTGCTATTTCCTTACTGGAAGTTGTAGTAGCATATTTCGTTGATGACAAAAATTGGTCACGCCACAAAGCTGTAATCGTATTCGGATTTTTTACTTTTCTGCTCGGAATTCCCAGTGCCCTTTCGTTTAACGTGTTAGCCGATTTTAAAATTTTCGGATTAACTTTTTTCGGTTTGATGGATTATATATCATCGAACATATTGTTACCTTTGGGCGGATTGTTCATTTCAATTTTTGTAGGATGGGTTTGGGGATTCAACAAAGCGGTTCCAAATTTAAAACAAGGTGCCGAAAAATTATTCGACAATTATCCTTGGATGCTTACTTTGTGGAAAATATTCATCAGATATTTTGCACCGGTATTAATTTTCTTGGTGCTTCTTAACGCACTTGGCTTAATTTAATTTTATTTCTAACAAAACCGAAATTGACTATGTCCAGAAAATCTCTTGCATTATTGATTTTAGTAATTATTGGAATCATTCTTTCCATTTGGGGGGTCTCCTTTTTCGAAGCGATATGGAGTTTTCCGGGAAATTTCGACGCATTTAAAAATTTCCCAAGCAAGGAAACACCAATCGGCTCAATACCTTTAATGGTTGTAGCTCTTGTTGGTACGGGTATCTATGTTACTTTCAAACTCGGTTTCCCACAAATAAAATACTTGTGGCACGGAATTAAAGTAACGGCCGGGGTTTACGACAACCCGGAAGATGAAGGTGACCTGAATCATTTCAGAGCCTTATCCACCGCCCTTTCGGCAACCGTTGGAATTGGGAATATTGCGGGAGTGGCTACCGCGCTGTATTACGGTGGACCGGGCGCACTATTTTGGATGTGGATTACCGCTTTCTTCGGTACTACTTTAAAATATGCCGAAAGTACACTGGCATTAAAGTACAGGGATTTCGATCCGGACGGTCATACTGCGGGCGGACCAATGTACACCATCGAAAAAGGTTTGGGACAAAAATGGCGATGGCTGGCCGTTTCTTTTGCCATTTTTGCGGTTATTTGTTCTTTCGCTACAGGTAACGCAATTCAATCGTTTACGGTATCCGACCAAATTTATTCCGAAGTTGCACAAATCGTTGGAACAAATCATTTCCTTACAATTAAACACAATGTTTTTACCGGATTCAGTGTATCGATTGAGCAAGTTATTAACGGTTTAATCCTATCTTTTATAGTCGGACTCGTAATTATCGGTGGCATTAAACGAATCGGGAAAGTAACCGGTTTCCTTGCTCCGTTTATGGCAATCATTTATGTCTTTTCCACAATGTTAATTCTCTTAGGTAATTTCGATAAACTTGGAGAAAGCTTCGGATTGATTTTTAACATGGCATTCAATCCACCTTCACAAATAGCCGGAGTTGGAGGCGGCACCTTTTTAATAATGTTGAATACTATGCTGTGGGGAGTGAAACGCGGGCTTTATTCAAATGAAGCGGGACAAGGAAGTGCAGCAATTGCGCATTCAACTGCCAAAACAAAATATGCAGTGCGCGAAGGTTCCGTGGCTATGCTCGGTCCTTTTATTGATACTATCATCATTTGCTCGCTTACAGGTTTGGTTATTATCTCCACGGGATCGTGGCATCATACGGAGTTTTATACCAAATATATAGACCCCAATTTCACCGGTCAATTAATGAACAGCAGTCTTTTAACTTCCTTTGCATTTAAAAAAGGGTTAAACTGGTTATTTGCCTACGGCGATAAAATCGTTACGGTCTCTGTTTTATTGTTTGCAATATCCACTGCAATCAGTTGGTCTTTTTACGGCGACCGTGCAACCGATTATTTGTTCGGTCCGAAAGCAATTCTACCATACAAATGGATCTTTCTACTCTTTGTTTTTATCGGCGCTATTGCCCAATTGGAAGACGTTTGGAGTTTCGGTGATGCGGCGTTGGGTTTTATGACGTTTCCAAACCTTATTGCCATAATTATGCTTTCTACTAAATTGAAAAAAATGACGAAAGAATATTTCTCAATAGATCATCCTGTATATCGAAAAAAATAATTTGGTATTTTTGTATAGCTAATTTATTTATTGTTAACAATCCAGAACATGTGAGGTACCGAAATGGCAAACATCAATAAAATTAAAGGTGTAATTGGAATATTAACCGGAGGTGGCGACGTTCCGGGCTTAAATCCGGCAATTCGTGCTATAACAATTAGAGCTTTGCGCGAAGGCTTCAAGGTTATAGGAATCAGACGCGGCTGGGGTGGAATGATTGATATCGTTCGCGATAAAAAATATGATAACAGCAATAATTTTATCTGGCTCTCCGAAGAAATAGTAAACAGGGCAGGAAGAACGGGAGGCACTTTTCTTCATTCTTCAAGAACGAGACCAAGTCACGTTCCAAAGCCCAATGTTCCTGAACACCTAAAAGATGTTTATACCGATGAAATCAACGATTTGACGCCGGAAGTTATTAAAAACTTGGAATTTTTAGGTATTGATCATTTAATTCCAATCGGTGGAGACGATACTTTGAGCTATGCAGTGCGTTTGCACAACGAAGGAATTAATGTAGTTGCCATCCCAAAAACAATGGACAATGATGTTCCCGGAACCGATTACTGCATTGGATTCAGCACTTGTGTTACCAGAACAATTGAACTTACGCATAGTTTGAGAACAACAGCCGGTTCGCACGAAAGATTTTTGGTTATAGAAGTCTTCGGACGTTATGCCGGATTTACCGCATTGTTACCTACAATGGCGGGTGCTGCAAACCGTTGCGTAATTCCCGAATACCAATTCGATATGGAGAGATTAACGGAATTGCTTGTTGCCGACCGCTACACCAATCCGAGCAAATATTCAGTTGTCCTCGTTTCCGAAGGCGCTATGTTCGAAGGGGCACAAATGATTTTCGAAAATGAAGAAAAAGATATGTTCGGTCATAAAAAACTCGGTGGCATAGGCGATCTGGTTTCCAGAAAGTTAAAAGAACTTTCACCGAAATACAATAACGGACGCAGAATAAATGTTATCAACCAACGCTTGGGTTATTTGGTAAGATGCGGTAACCCCGATGCTATAGATTCAATCGTACCCATGGCATTCGGGAATTTGGCTCTTGACTTAATCCTCGAAAACTCTCACGGTCGTTTGGTAACTTTGAAAAACGGTAGATACGATAATCAACAGATAGAAATTGTTACCAGTTTTAAAAAGAAAGTTGATGTCGATAAATATTATAACACGGAAAGATTACGTCCGTTCTACAAAAGTTTCGAATCGAAACCTTTGTTTATTATGGCAAGTGATTAATTTTTTGAAGTCCGGCTTTTTACAAGCCGGGCTTCCCTTTTTTGAATCAATAGTTTGTCTTGTAATTACTTTAAAAGTATTATTTCCCTCACCCAACTTTTTCCGGCAAAACACATAATATAAAAATAAATTCCGCTTGTAAGCCGCATTCCACACCGTTAATTTTTGTCTAAACCAAATTTTATTCAAAATTAATTTGATAAACGGGAGCATACGAATAACTTCTGTAGATTTCACCAAAGCTTTCCGCCAATTCATAATTATATCAAATATTTTCATTCGTCACGACGTTTGATTTTATTAAAAAATATTCTTGTTGATTTCCAAAACAGTATTCCTTTCAAGCTCCTTTGCACCAATCCATTTTTAGGTGTTACCCGGATTATCCGTCCATTTTGTAACTTGATATTCCCAATAATCGCCGGAATGCAAAGGATAGTATTTCAACGCTTCACCTAGACTATTTTGAGCAAATAAGGATATGCAAACGAGAAACATAATTTTGTTTTTACTTATAATATAGTTTTTTGTTTTTTCTTTATTTATATTATTATAATTTGAATATTAAAAATCTATTGCTAATCATCAAATATTTGTGCTAAGGGGGAATGCTGTCATTCTAAGGTAAACGGAAGCAAACTTGAAAGTTTAATTTTATGTTGAATGCCGGGAAATAAAAAATTTATTCGTGGTAAACGATATTTGCACCAACCCAAGTTTTGTTTTTATTGTAATCGACGCCTATCATTTTACCTTTGCTTACACGCAATAAATTATTGACCAATTCCGGTTTTTCTTTGTCCCATAAAAACATCATGCGAATTTCAGCTTTGGCATATTCGCCGGGAGTTTTAATTACCGGTTCATACTTCACTTTTTTTTGCAGAATAAAGTTCTCTTTATCTTCTATTATATCCAAATCCTTTCCGGTTACATCCAATTTGATACCGGAACCGGCAAAAGAAAAGAGCGGTTTCAAAACGTAATTTTCCAAATCGTCAGGATATTCTTTCAATTCATCCAAATAAAAAGACGGTGGGGCATATTTACTTTTAATCAACGGTAAAATATTTTTACTAATTTTGAAAAACCAGTTAGGATGACTTAACCATTTAACATTTAAATTTTGATAAAAATTAAAACTAGGTTTAACGTTGCTTCTTTCCAACTCATCGAAAATCACACGGTTATAAATTTTCTCGATTTTCACTTCACTTCCGTTATCCATGTAAAACAAATCATCCCCTTTTTGAATTACATCGCTTACACACACGGCTTTTATTCCAAGTTGTTTTTCAGCTATAAAAAAATCGATCCATGTTTTTTGATTGTAGGGGTCAATTTCCAAAAGAATCACATTTTCCGGTGCCGTATTTCCAAGCATGGCGGATTTCAATCTTTCGATATAATCATTATAATTTAAATTATGAAAGTAAGAATTTAAATTCTCCGGTATTTTATAATGCTTTCTAAGTTTAACATCCAGAAATGCTTGAAAATTGTAAAGCGACGGAAATCCTTGAAGTTCAATCAGCTGCGGCAAAACCTCGCCGTTCGAATCTTTGGTTACGGCAAAATCAATTTGCAAAAAAAGCGGATGGTCGTCCTCACCGGGCACAAAATATTTATCCGGAATTAATTTCCTGCTTGTATTGTTAAAATCGATTTCCGTTATTTTACCGGCAACTTCATATGCCGCATCGATGAAAATACCGGCAAGTTTTTTATCGAGGAATAACGGAGTCTCACAAATTCTGAAGTCGAGTTTTCTGTTTATTGTATTTTGAATATCATTTAAAAGTCCAAAATATTTTTCTTCGGAGAACTGGGAATTAAACTTTTCCCGGTATTTTTTTACCATAGTAACAAAATTTCCTAAATATTTATTCCTTTATAAGTTTCGTCAATAATAAAATCAACAACTTTGCGCAAATCTTTCGTTTGATTCCAAACGCGCAATTGTCTGTCGGCTCCGGTACCGTGTTCCAATATTTTATGAACGTAATCCAATTCTTCCCTGCTGCCCAAATCGTCAACAACATCGTCCACAAATTCCAATAATTCATCAATTAAAACCGGGGTATCCACCTCGGCTTGTTTTCCAAAGTCGATAAGTTTTGCATCAATTCCGTACCTGCTTGCACGCCATTTATTTTCATTTATATAAAGACGTCTGTAAAGCCTGAATCCCAAATTTTGTTTTATCAATTTATAAAGTTTAGCCACAATGGCTTGCATTAGTGCAGCCAGTGCAATGGTTTCATCAACCCGCAGTTGAACGTCGCACACTCTGAATTCAAGTGTGGGATATTTGGGATGCGGACGTATATCCCACCAAATTTTACTTGCATCTTCTATGCAATTGGTTTTTACCAATAGCTCTACGTACCTTTTGAATTCGTCGTGACTGTTAAAATAATCGGGTATTCCGGTACGTGGAAATCTGTCGAAAATTTTTGCCCGGTACGATTTAAATCCGGTGTTTCTTCCCTTCCAGAACGGTGAATTAGTCGATAGCGCATAAATGTGAGGCAGAAAATATCTTGCGGCATTCATAATGTGAATTGCCATTTCTTTATCGGCTATTCCAACATGCACATGCAGACCGAAGATCAAATTTGCGCGGGCTACTTGCTGCATATCGTGAACAACTTCTTGATAACGGGGTTGATTGGTAATTGCCTGATCTTCCCAACGTGAGAAAGGATGAGTTCCCGCAGATGCAATTTTAAGTCCGTGCAAATCCGCCACTTTGGCAATGTTGGAACGCAGTTTAATTACTTCTTCCCTTGCTTCTTGAATGTTTGCACAGATTGTTGAACCGGCTTCAACCACCGATTGATGCATTTCGGCTTTAATTTGTTCTTTGAGAACCATTTTGCCGTCTTCCAAAAGTTGTTGAACGTGGGATTTTAATTCACGCGTTTTAGGGTCAACAATTTGGAACTCTTCCTCGATTCCGAGTGAAAACAATTGTTCGGTCATAATTTATTTTGCTTTTGTTTTATTTGGTACCAAAACTTGATTATTGGCAAATGCAGTAATAAAATTTCCCCAAGTTAAATTATTCATTTTCGGCTTATGATTCCGTGCGCGTCGTATTGCCATATTGGCTGCGGCTTCAACAACCCATTCGAAGTTTTCTTCTCCAACCGAATACAAATCGGCATCGGGTGCGGGATTACCGAAATCGATTGCGTATGGAATACCGTCTCTTACCGCCAGTTCAACGGTATTAAAATCATAGCCCAATGCATTATTGATTTTCAGAACATCCTCTTCCATTCTCTTTAAGAGTTTAGATTCGACCGGTTTCGGATTTCTTACATATCTTAGATGATGCGGTTGATTCGGATCGTATTGCATAATTCTTACATCCCGCCTGTCCAAACAATAGCACCGGAAGTAATCGGTAAACTCGATCGCTTCTTGCAACATCATAACCAAAGTACCGGTTGAGTTATAGATTCTGAAAAACTCATCACGGTCGTGAATTTTATAAACATTTTTCCAACCGCCGCCTGCAAAGGGTTTGAAGAAAGCCGGAAATCCTACGTATTCGAAAATTCCTTCCCAATCAAGCGGATATTCCAAATTTCTCATCGACATTTCATTTGTATCGGGCGGATGTTGGTTTGACGGCAACAAAACTGTTTTGGGAACTTGCACACCTATTTTGGTTGCAAGTGCATTATTGAAAAACTTTTCATCGGCACTCCACCAAAACGGATTATTAATAACCGCCGTTCCTGTTAGCGCCGCATTTTTTAAGTAACTGCGGTAAAACGGAATATCTTGTGATATTCTGTCAATTATTACATCGTATTCAACCGGTTCACCTTGAATTACTTTGTTGATTTTAACGAACCCTGCTTTAATTCCATCAACTTTTTTTGAGTTTACCCTTTCAACAAATGCTTGAGGAAATGTATTTTCTTGACCGAACAAGATTCCGATTTTTTTCATTTGACGTTTACCCTTGCATTAATTCGTAATTGGAGGAAGGTTGCAAAATAAATTAGCGGTAATATAAAAAAGTTATAATTTAATTTCATAATTTTTTTATTTCAAAATGCCTTTTGTTTTGTCCTCATAAGAAAAAAGCAAAAAAAAACCGTCTTTCCGTAAAACTGAAAGACGGTTTAATACGGGGAGAATGAAGATTAGAATTTAGGTTCATAACTCTGAAGGAGTTTCATGTAGTTCGCTCTTTCAAAAGCAGCCGGCTCGTTAACAGATTTCTGACTCATACTTCCCTTCATCAAATCGATTGAATCGTATTCATGTTCTTCCATCCAGTGCTCCAAATCCTTTAATATTTCGGAAATTCTTCCTATTCCGTTTCTCAAAAGTTCGGAAGCCATCATTGCAACATCACCGCCTGCCATCATAATTTTCAG
The DNA here is from genome assembly GCA_026983955.1 of Melioribacteraceae bacterium. Classification (GTDB taxonomy): domain Bacteria; phylum Bacteroidota; class Ignavibacteria; order Ignavibacteriales; family Melioribacteraceae; genus BMS3ABIN04. The sequence continues at coordinate 15,227 of JALSTB010000180.1, read as the reverse complement.
TACGTCAAGATGATTATGGATGCCGCTTGTTGCAGCAAGGCTGGCTTTTATTTGTCCGTAAAGTATAGCTATCCATCGAAGCGGAAGTCTCATTTCCCAATTACTGCTAAGCTCAAGGTTCGGAACCACTTCAAGGTTTTCCAAATCGAAATCGGGTTGGTAAAACCTGTTGAACAGTACCAAAGCATTTGCTCCGGCATGGTCTAACTTTTTAGCCATATTTGCCATCGATGTGAAAAACGGACTCAGCTTAATTGCAACCGGAATGGTTACGTTTTCCTTGACGGCTTTAAGCGTATCGACGTACATATTTTCAATTTCCGAACCGGTTATGTTCGGGTTAGTAGGGATGTAATAGACATTCAGCTCGATTGCATCTGCACCGGCATCTTGAATATTTTTGGCATATTTTGCCCAACCGCCGCTGCTTACTCCGTTCAAACTTCCGATAACAGGAATATCCACTGCTTTTTTAAGGTTTGCAATATGATCAAGATATTCGTAGGGTCCCAAAGTAAATTCTTCCGGTTCGGGGAAATAAGTAGTGGCTTCAGCATAACTTTCCGCATGGAAACTAAGGTAGTGATCAAGTTCGCCCGTTTCGTGGGTTATTTGTTCCTCAAAAAGGGAATAAACAACAACCGCCGCTGCACCGGCATCTTCCATTGCCTTTACCGTATCAACATTCTCCGATAGTGGTGAAGCCGAAGGCACAATCGGATTTTTCAGTTTCAATCCCATGTATGTTGTTGATAAATCCATTTTAACTCCTCATTTTTTTCAAAATTTTAATCCGGCGGCATTAAAGCCGCCTTTAATTATTTAGCTTCTTCGGTTTCTTCTTTTTTATTTTCCACAAAGTTGGAGTAATCCATAGCCGCCATGTGACTGTAGATTTTCCAGACTTCTTTCACATGTTCTTGTGCGGCATCCAACAATTCCGCTGCACGTTCCGGATGAGATTTAGTTAACATTTTAAATCTCGTTTCACGGTACACATACTCTTTCAACGGGATTTTCGGACCTTTGTAATCAAGTTTCAACGGATTCTTACCTTTTTCGATATTTAACGGATTATACCGGAACATTGGCCAGTAACCGGATTCAACAGCCAATTTCTGATGCTCGAATCCTTTTGCCATATTCATACCGAATGCAATACAATGACTGTAAGCAATAATGATTGACGGTCCGTCGTATCTTTCAGCTTCAATAAATGCTCTTACTGTTTGCAAATCGTTTGCACCCATTGCAACTTGAGCAACATAAACATTACCGTAACTCATTGCCATACGGGCAAGGTCTTTCTTTGGTATCGGCTTACCTGCTGCAGCAAATTTTGCCACTGCACCTAGCGCCGTTGCTTTCGATTGTTGACCGCCGGTATTCGAGTAAACTTCGGTATCGAGCACCAAGATGTTTACATTTTTACCTGAAGCAAGAACATGATCGAGACCACCGTAACCGATATCGTAAGCCCAACCGTCACCACCGATAATCCAAACCGAACGCGTAACCAGGTAATCGATAACCGTCAGCAATTCTTTCGCTTCCGGTTTATCAAGTTTTTCCAGTATTTCTTTCAGTTTAGCTACTCTTTCACGTTGTTGTTTTATCTCGATTTCGGTTTTCTGCGGTGCGGTTAGGATTTCTTCAACCAGTTCGGCACCAACGTCTTCTTTCAATCCGCTTAATAATTCTCTTGCAAATTCGGTTTCCCTGTCAATTGCAAGTCGTAATCCCAAGCCGAACTCTGCATTATCTTCAAACAGCGAATTGTTCCATGCCGGTCCCCTGCCTTCTTTATTTACAGCCCAAGGTGTGGTTGGAAGGTTACCGCCATAGATTGATGAACAACCGGTTGCATTTGCAATTACGGCACGGTCACCGAATAATTGAGAAACCAACTTAACGTATGGGGTTTCTCCGCAACCCGGGCATGCGCCGGAGAATTCAAATAACGGTTCGAGCAATTGACTGCCGGCAACCGAATCGATTTTGAGTTTTGTTCTGTCGTATTCAGGTATTTCAAGGAAGAATTCGAAATTCTCCCGCTCTTTCTCGCGTAACGGAATTTGCGGAGCCATATTAATTGCTTTCCGTTTAACTTCTTTCTTGTCTTTCGCCGGACATACTTCAACGCAAAGTTGGCAACCTGTACAATCTTCAACTGCAACTTGAATTGTATAAGCCTTACCTTTGTCTTCTTTGCCGCGTGCTTCAACCCATTTGAAAGTTTCCGGCGCTTTTTGTGTCAGTTCCATATCATATACTTTTGCTCTGATTGCTGCGTGCGGGCAGGCGATAACGCATTTGTTACATTGAATACACAAATCGGGCTCCCATACCGGAACTTCCAATGCGATGTTTCTTTTTTCCCAGCGGGCGGTTGCCGAGGGATAGGTTCCATCTGCCGGCAATTTGCTAACCGGTATTTCATCGCCTTTCCCTGCAATCATCATGGCTTCAACTTCACGTACAAATTCCGGGGCTTTCGGGGAAACAACCGGCGGTAGTTCGATATCACTTGTTACTTCTTTCGGATAATCTATTTTGTTCAAGTGAGCCAATGTTTCATCTACTGCCGCAAAGTTTTTCTGAACAATAACGTCACCTTTTTTACCGTAAGTCTTTTTAATTGCATCTTTAATTTTTTGAATTGCTTCTTCTTTTGGAAGAATACCGGAAATTGCGAAGAAGCAAGTTTGCATTATCGTGTTAATTCTAACTCCCATACCGGTTTTCTTTGCTACATCGTAAGCATCGATAACATAAAATTCCAAATTTTTGTCGATTATTTGTTTTTGCACTTTCTTCGGAAGTTTATCCCATACTTCTTCGGTTTTGTACGGAGAGTTCAGCAAAAAAGTGCCGCCTTCTTTTATTTTTTCCAATACATCAAATCTTTCCATCAGAGTAAACTGGTGGCATGCAACGAAGTTCGCTTCCTGAATCAAGTATGTTGAATGAATAGGGTTCTTTCCGAAACGCAAATGTGAAATTGTGGACGAACCGGATTTTTTGGAATCGTAAACAAAATAACCTTGAGCATAATTGTCGGTTTCCTCACCAATTATTTTGATCGAGTTTTTGTTTGCTCCAACCGTACCATCCGAACCCAATCCGAAAAACATACATTTCGTTGCATTTTTATCTTCTATAATGAAATTCTTGTCAAACTCAAGGCTTGTATTCGTAACATCATCATAAATACCAACTGTAAAATGATTTTTCGGTTCTTCAAGTTTCAAATTATCGAAAACAGCTTTAACCATTGCCGGGGTAAATTCTTTTGAAGACAATCCGTAACGGCCTCCGACAATTTTCGGCATTTTTTCGAACGGTTTGTTATCGCTGCTCATTGCTTCCGAAAATGCCGCAACAACATCCAAATACATCGGTTCACCGGTTGAGCCGGGTTCTTTTGTTCTATCCAAGACCGCAATGGATTCAACCGTTTTGGGCAAAGCTTTGAATAAATGCTTGGCTGAGAAGGGCCTGTATAATCTTACTTTTATTAAACCGACTTTTTCTTCCATATTTTCAGTAAGATATTTAACCGTTTCCTCGACCGTTTCACCACCCGAGCCCATAATGACAATCACTCTTTTAGCATCCGGCGCACCGTAGTAATCGAAAAGATGATAATGTCTTCCGGTAATTTCGGCAAATTTATCCATTGCATTCTGTACAATATCGGGTGCGGCAAGATAATATTTATTCACTGTTTCCCTGCCTTGGAAATATACATCGGGGTTTTGCGAAGTACCGCGTATGAACGGGTTATCGGGATTCATTGCCCGTTTGCGGTGTTCGTAAACAAATTTGTTATCAATTAATTGTTTGAGTTCCTCGGTCGTCAGTTCATCAATTTTTTGAACTTCATGCGAAGTTCTGAAGCCGTCGAAAAAGTGAACAAACGGAATCCTCGATTCTATACTCGACTTATGAGTAATAGCGGCAAGATCTTGTACTTCTTGAACCGATCCCGAAGCCATCATACCGAATCCCGTTTGGCGGACTTGCATAACGTCGCTGTGATCGCCGAAAATCGAAAGTGCTTGAACCGCGAGGGAACGTGCCGAAACGTGAAAAACAGCCGGGGTCAATTCACCGGCAATTTTGTACATATTCGGAATCATCAATAAAAGTCCTTGTGAAGCGGTAAAAGTTGTTGCCAATGCGCCGCCTTGCACCGAACCGTGAATGGCTCCGGATGCTCCTCCTTCGCTCTGCATTTCAGTTACGGAAGGTACTGTCCCCCAAATATTCTTCTTTCCGGCAGCCGACCATGCATCCGACATTTCACCCATTCCGGATGAAGGAGTAATCGGATAAATTGCAATTACTTCACTTAACTGATAAGCAATTTTGGCAGCCGCCTCATTTCCATCGATTGTTATTTTTCTGTGTTCCATCTATTCTACTCCATTAATGATTGAATACATTTCATCGCTTAAGCGGATTACGGCAAATATCAAGCCAACATTTTTTTCAGGAAATTATCGGTTTTTGATTAGTTTAGGGCATAAAAAAGATATGTGAGCCTTTTATATCTTACTTATTGGAAATAAGACCTCGAGTTCTCTTATTTTTAAGAATAAAAATTCCGTTTTTCCATATAACTTTTAATGGCTTTCTATCATATTGATTGTATCGCGTAAAACCCCAAGTGAACGTTGGCTGAGTAAATCGATTTTGATTAAACCCAAATCTTCAACCGGGTACATGTCGGGTTGAGTAATAATCAAACCGAGTCCCTTGTTTTTGGCATATTCGAGCGCAACGTAATTTGTAACCGGTTCGGGTGTAATTATTATTCCACCCGGGTGAATGCTGCGGTGGCGCGGAAAACCGGAAATTTGAGAAGCCAATTTTACAATTGTTTGCCAGGGTTCACCGGTGAAATCGAGCGAGCGGGATTCGGGAAATTTTTTGTGAAGTTCCGGTAAATTTTTTGCACTCGTCCACGGAATGAATTTGCTGAATTTGGAAATTTCGGAATCCGGAATACCGGATGTTTTTGCAACTTCCCGGAAAGCCGAACGAGCGCGGAACGTTACGGTTGTTGAAATCATTGCCACATGATTATAGCCGTATTTTTCAAAAACATATTTGATTATTTCATCGCGCTCCTTCCAAGAAAAATCTATGTCGATATCCGGCGGATTTGTACGTCCTTTGTTCAGAAATCTTTCGAAATATAAATTATGTTTAATCGGATCCACTTCGGTTATTCCGAGGCAGTACGAAACCAAACTGTCTGCTGCCGAGCCACGTCCCACGGTAAGCATATTCCTTTTTTTGGCTTCCCGTAAAATATCCCATACAATCAAAAAATAATTGCTGAAATTTAATTCGCCTATTACTTCCAATTCGTATTGCAGTCGCTTCATCGCCATTTCGGGAATCGGTTTGTAGCGTTGTTCCAATCCGCGAAATGCTATTTTTGCCAAGTAGGAAAAGGCGGTTTCGTTTTCGGGGAGTTTATAAACCGGGAACTTGTATTTACCGAATTCCAAATCAACATTGCATTCCGATGCAATAAAATCGGCATTCCACATTGCTTCGGGCAATCTTTTCCACACTGCGTTTAATTCTTCCGGCGTTTTCAGATAAAATTCTTCGTCAACCGAATCTTCCGCGTCCAAATTTTCCAACGTTTTGTTTTTCCCAATAGCCGTAACGGTTTTGTGCAAAATGTAATCTTCCTTGCTTAAAAAGTAAGCAGGATGGGTTGCCACAATCCGGAGGTTTTTCCGCTTTGCAAATTCGTAAAGTTTTCTGGTTGTGCTTTTCAGTTTGTCCGTAACAAACAGTTCAACAAACAATTGTTTTTTTAAATTTGAAGTAAAACTTAAACGTTTCAAAAGCTCGTAGGAAGAAGTCAATGTAAACACGTCGGGCGATGCATTCATCACCGTTTCGAGCAGGGAGAAATTTTCTTTCAGCTTCCGTGATGTGATAATTTTACATAATTCGGAATAACCGTTGTTGTTCTTGGCAAGAAAAATTGCATTTAACTTTGTATCGGAAGGATCGTCAATCAAACTGCCAAGCACCGGTTTGATATTATTTTCTTCCGCCTCTTTGGCAAATTGGATAAGTCCGGCCATACTGTTCGTATCGGTTAAAGCGACGTACCTGCTTCCACTGTTTTTGGCAAAAGCAATTAATTGGCTAACGGGAATTGTTCCTTCAAGCAAGGAATAATAAGAGTGGGCGTGCAATGTGAACATAATTGTTACTTGTTTTTATGCCTTGTAAACAAGATTACCGTTATTGTCATAAATTTCGCTTATGTTAAATTCTTTTCTTACGGAGTTACACAAAATTATTTTACCGGCAGTTTTCAAATCGTCAACGGTCAATATTTTTTCCGTTGCGTTTGTTTTTTTCAAAAGGTAATCTCTGTAACATCCTTTCAATATCGGCAAAGCGGAATGCGGGGTAAAAAACGAGTTGTTTTTATTAATAAAGATGTTGGAAATTGCCCCTTCGAGCAATTGATTTTTATCGTTAATGAAAATAATTTCCGTAAAGCCGTTGTTACGGGCATTTTTCAAATCTTCATCCCACGGACGGAAAGTTGTTTTATGATAGTAAAATTTTTCATCCGTGCCGGGTTTGCGTTCAAGCATCAATACTTTTGCATTGTCAAGTTTCGATTGTAATTCTCCGGTACGGATTTTTACATTTCCCCATTTGTCAAGCGTTAACCGGATTTTATATTTTTTATTTTTCGTCAGTTTCGTTGCGGTATTTTCCAATAATTTTAATATTTTTAATTTGTTATATTTAAATAAAAAGTAATTGCCGGTTTCCTGCAATCTTTTCAGATGTGCCTCAAGGAGAAAATACTTTCCGTCTTCAAACAGAAAAGTTTCAAGCAATTCAAAATAAGCGGCGGGACGTAACAAGAAATTGCCTTTTAACAAAACTTCGTCAAATTCGTTTCCGGGAACGCTATCCCAAACAATTCCACTGCCCAATCCCAACCCGGCTTTCATATTTTTTTTGTTGACGGATAATGTTCTGATTGCAATGTTAAAAACAGCTTTTTCGCTTGTCAGCAATCCGATTGAGCCCGTATAAATTCCTCGCGGCTCCCGTTCCAGTTTGTTTATAATCTCCATCGTTTTAATTTTCGGAGCTCCGGTAATTGAGCCGCACGGAAAAAGATTTTTGATTATTCCGCTTAACCTAACACCGTTTAATTTTCCGGTTACAGTTGAAGTTAACTGGTAAAGTGTTTCGTACTTTTCAACTTCGTACAATTGCGGAACAGTTACGGAACCGGTTCCCGGAATTTTTCCTATATCGTTACGGAGTAAATCGACAATCATTACATTTTCGGCCAGATTTTTTTCATCCGTCAAAAGTGTTTGAATAATGATTTTGTCTTCCGCATCGTTTTTCCCTCTTTTTACCGTGCCTTTCATCGGTTTGCTTTTCAGTATGTTGTAATCGGTTTCGAAAAACAGTTCGGGCGAAAACGAAAGGATATAATGTTTTTCCGTATTTATAAAAGCCGTGTAAGCGGAAGATTGGTTAAATATTCCGGTCAGAAAAAGAGGAATTAATTGCAGTTCATTTATATCGAACTTGAGTTTTGCAGTATAGTTTATTTGATAACAGTTGCCTTCTGCAATATGATTTTTTATTTCGTTTATCGCTTCGATGTAATTCTTTTTCGAAAGGTTCAGTTTAATATTTTCATATTCCGTTTTTTTTGTAATGTAATTATCAACATTATTATAATCTATATTATTTGAATTTATAATTCTTATATTATCTTTGTTATAAAACATAAAGGTTAAGTTAAAACCGGCATTTTCTCTGCGGAAGCGCCTTTGAACATTTCTACTTTGAAACAAATAACCGGTTTCATAAGGAATTAAGGCGATTCCCGTCATATTTTTGTTTCTACTTAAAGCATCGGCTTGCGCCATGATACCGTTTAATTCCGTTTTGTCTTTCAATTCCAAAACAATTTCGGGCGATTTTAAAAAATAGGAACGGGCGTTTTTATAAATAACCGGTGTATGGAAAAATGCCGAATTTTCGTTTTTGCGGACGTATTCCAAAATATCAACAAGTTTTATCACTTTTCGTAAATCCAATTTTCGATCATCAGATAACCATGTTCGGTTAAAATGGATTCGGGGTGAAATTGCACACCTTCGAGATTAAATTTTTTATGTCTGATTCCCATTATTTTATTTTCCGCCGTGCGCGAGGTTATTAAAAAATCGGGACTTAAAGTCTGTTCGTCAATAATTAAAGAATGGTATAAACCGACTTTCACATTTTGAGGTATTGAAGAATAAATACCGGCATTGTTGTGAACAATGGCAACCGGTTTTCCGTGTACGGGTTTTTTGCTTTTAATTATGCGTGCGCCGAATGCTTGTGCGATTATTTGGTGACCGAGACACACACCCAGAACCGGAATTTTTTCTTTGAACCGGGAAACCACTTCCAACGAAATTCCGGCGCCGGCCGGATTGCCGGGTCCCGGTGAAATTACAATTTTATCGGGTGCCATTTTTTCAATTTGTTCAATTGTGATGGTATCATTTTCATATACACGTACATCATTCACAAAACTTTTCAAATATTGATAAAGGTTGTATGTAAACGAATCATAATTATCTATCAACAAAATTTTCATTTGATTTTGTTCCGCTAAATTATGCCGGTTAATTTAGTGAATGTAAATTTAAGATTCCGGAAAACAAATTTACAACCCGCCTAATTTTATTGAGGAATATCCGAATTTGTCACGGATTTTGTTGATGGCGCGAAACATTTTTGTACGGAGTGCGTCTTTATCTTCAAACAAAATTTGTTGCTCCGAAAACCGGCTGAAATTGGTAAGCCGTATTCCGATTAATCTCACGCTTACGCGCCGCGCAAAGGCTTTACGGAAGAGTTGCAATGCCGTTTCGAAAATAATTTTATCATCGTCCGTGGGTTTAATTGTTCTTTCCCTTGTAAGTGTAACAAAATCGGAATAACGGAGTTTAATTCCGATTGTGGCGGCTTGCCAATTTTTATTTCTTAAAATTTGACACACTTCACCGGTAAGCTTAAATAATGTGGCTTCAATTTTTTCTTTACTTACTTCGTCTTTGCCGTAAGTTCTTTCCTTCGATATGCTTTTTCTTTGTTGCGGCGGTGAAAGATATTCCGCTCCCTCACCGTTTGCCTTGTGCCACAGTGCCATTCCGTATTTACCGAAAGCCGCCCCGAAATAATCTTCCGGCATTTTGGCAACATCACCCACTGTGTAAAATCCCCTTTCATGCAAGGCTTTCAGCATTACTTTGCCAACACCGGGAATTACTTCGACGGGTAACGGCGAAAGGAACTCCTTTTCCATTCCGGGCATTACGTAAGTAACTCCTTCCGGTTTTGCATAATCGGAACAAATTTTCGCTATTGTTTTGTTGCTTCCTATTCCAATAGAACAAGGCAATGAAAGTTGCCGCTTTATTTCCGATTGTATTTTTTTTGCAAAGGCAAACATGGAGCCGTAAATACGGGTCGTTCCCGTAAAATCCATATAAAATTCATCTATCGACGCTTGTTCGATTTGCGGGGCGTATTGCTTAAGCAAGCGCTCAACCGCTTTCGAAAAGCGGACGTATTCCTCGTGGTGACCGTGTAAATAAATTCCGTGCGGACAAAGGCGGTATGCTTGCCCGATCGGCATGGCGGAATGCAATCCGTATTCCCGCGCTTCATACGAGCAAGCCGCTACAACTCCACGCCCGTGTTTTGGATCGGCGCCAACAATTACCGGCTTGCCGTTCAGCGACGGATTAAGTATCCGTTCGACCGAAACGAAAAACGAATCCAAATCGAGATGAAATATTGTACGCATTGATAAAACAGTTAGTAAGGACCAAGTACAGATAATTAACAAAAGTGTTAATTTAATATATTTGTTTAATATACAAGGAAGGAACAAAATAAGCCCGCATCCGGTTTATTGAATACGGGCTAATCACCTAAACTTTATGCAGTTTGCGCACTAAGCGAATTATATTTTTCGACGGCTATTTCGTTCAGCTTGGTACGGATTTCTTTCGGCAATAAAACTTTATCGTAATACTTGTCATCTTTCCCTTTTTCGCTCGGGACGCTTACAAACAGTCCGTTCGGACCTTCAACCAAAGTGAAGCCTTTAATTACTATTCCCTCTTCGGTCTCAAGGTCGAAGAAAGCTTTGGTTTTTGTTTCCCCTTCGTACGGGTTCATTCTTGCAATTTTCATGGGCAACCTCCGTTAAATTAATTGATAAACAAACCGGCATTAGAGAAAATTATTTCAACTTAACTACATCATTATTATTTTGTATATGTTATAATGATAATAAGTTCGGCTGTATTAAGTTATTCTTTTAATATTATTGTTGTTAAATATTAATTTATAAAATTGATTTTAAATATGAAAGGAAAAATTTAATTTTCCCAAAACTCTTTTAATCTGGGGTAAACATTAACAATTGTGCCGGGCATTTTGATTTTTGCACGGTTTTTCAGATAGTGCATAAGCTCAAAAGCATTTGCAACGGCATCGGCATCCGGATGGTTGTTCATAATAACGAATATTTTTTTTACCTCGTCGAAAAACTCTTTTAGTTTTTCACTTATTTCAATCAGCTCGGCGGGCGAATAAAGATATTTGTAACGCGCGCTTCGTTCTTCGTAGGTTTGCTTTTTCCCGAAGTTTGCAAGCGATTGTTTCCATGCTTCGGTGTTGCGTCCGTGAAACCGGGCGTAAATCATTCCGTTTCCCGCTTTCGGTTTGAAGGGAATTGCCTGCCCTATTTGCGGTTGATCGATTGTGCAAAAGGTTATTGTTTTTGCTCTTTTGTTTTGCCACGATTTGTGCCGCACTTCAACGAACTTGTCGTATTCTTCAAAAACACCAATCAAATTTCTCAGGTAATCCAGATTTGCTTCGTTGAAATCGAACGAATACGGGAATTGCATCAACAGTCCGCCAAGCCGTTCCCCGTTTTTCAAAATATCAAGATTCCGTTTCACTGCTTCTATTTTATCTTTGCCGTATTGTTTTCTGTGAGTAAAATCCATGTGCAATTTAACGGTGAAAAGGAAATCATCCGCTTCTTCCGTTTGCCTCAGCCAGCTTTCCACAACACGCGGCGAAAGATACGTGTAATACGAAGAGTTCACCTCGACTGCGTTGAAATAACGCGAGTAAAATTTCAGCCAGCTCATCTCTTTCGAATGGGATGCGGGGTAAAACCTTCCGACCCAGTCTTCGTACGACCAGCCGGCTGTACCTATGTAAAGTTCCGGGATATTCATAAAAATAAATAAAACACGGATAACGCCGATTGATTACGGATTGCAATGCTAATTCCGTGTGTAAATTTAGAGTGTATTTTATCTGAAAAACACTTATGGTGGCCTGTAGTAATTTTATTTATATCCATACTATCCGGATATTACCCTCTACAGCTTTAAACTCTTTGTCTCCTGTAACCAGTTTCGCTTTTTGAACTTTTGCCAATGCTACGGCAAAAGCATCTGCATACGACATTTTGTGAAACGTCTTAAAATTAGCCGCTTCTAATGTTAAAAATTTATCAATATCAACAATTTTAATTGGATATCTATTAATGGTTTTAAGATAAAGCTCCGCAGCTTCCTTGCCCTGTTCACGCAAAACCATGTAATAAATTTCTCCCCAATTAATTACACTAATAACCTTTTATTACATCTCTCCATAAGGCATTTGTGGTTGCTTGTTTAACAATCTTGCATAAACTACCAGCGAACATGCGCCGTATGATCGCCAAGAGCATAAACAATTGCCATTTTAGGAGCACCGTTCATTATTTCGCCGGTAATATGAGCCCTCAATTCTTCTTCGGAATACGATTCAATCTTTTTTATGGAATTTGTGATTGCCGTTTTAAATTGCTCCACACATTCGTCGAAATTTGTATATCCCAATTTCCATTTTTTTTCCAAATTTTCCGGGTTTGCTTAAGGTTATTTCAGCGTTTATAATTTTGGTAAAAATTTTTCTTTTATCTTTTTTGTACAGGAATAACCGGTTTCTCTTTCGGTCTGGTCTTTGGAGATAATGTCATTGATTAATTGAGTTATGACTCATGCTAATTGTAATTTATAATCCGGATATTCATTCCATTCTTTGCCAAGGAGTTTTCTTCCGTTGGATTTTTTGTTTCTTTTGATTCCGTCAGCCCCCCAAGTTCCCCATTGCTTAAAAAAGAAAGCCACATTTTGTTTTTCACATTGCTTTTTAATGTTAACCGCCCATTCCGGCTTCATCGGTCGTGCTTTCGGTCCGCTTTCACCTCCTACAATTACCCAATGAATTCCCTGAAGATTTAGCTTACCCAAATCTTCCAATAAAGGTTCTATTGAAAGGAATTTAATTGTAGCTTTTTGAACTCTGAGTTTTTCAATTCTGGGTAAACCGGATTTTTTATCCTCAACGGTAACACCGAGCCAAACATTATCGGGTATTTTCTTGTGCAAAAAATATTCCGCCATTCTGTTTTCGCGTTTTGTAAGTATTTGATAGATATGCCAAGGGGTTCTATCAATTATTTCGAATATGGCATCAAGGAAATCTTCCGGCATTTGTTCGTGAAACAAATCGCTCATCGAATTAACGAAATATTTTGTTGGCTTTTTTCTTTTTAAGGGTTGTTCCAATCTTTCCGGCATAATGGAAAATTCAAATCCGTTTTCGTATCCTGGTGCGCCCATTGCCCGGAGCCTTTTCGCCATAGCTTCGGCATAACAATTTTTGCATCCGGCACTGACTTTTGTGCAACCGGTTGTTGGGTTCCAAGTCTCTTCCGTCCATTCGATTTTGGTTTTGTTCATTTAGTAAAAATTTACATTTAGGAATATTTAAACATTAAATTTCAAATTTATCCTTGTGTACAAGGACAGATATATAGCTTTATATCCTTATAGTTAAGGACATACTAACATCGCCCATTACACCTCAACCCTGTTCAATCCGTTCAATGCGGCAACGCGGTAGGCTTCGGCCATTGTGGGATAGTTGAACGTTGTGTTCACAAAATACATTAAATTGTTCCCGCCGTTTTTTTGCGACATTATTGTCTGCCCGATATGAATAATTTCCGATGCGCCGTAGCCGAAACAATGGATTCCCAAAATCTCAAGTGTTTCGCGGTGGAAAAGTATTTTCAACATACCGGTTGTATGTCCCGTTATTTGTGCCCGCGCCAAATGCTTGAAAAACGAGCGCCCGACTTCGTAAGGGATTCTTTTTTCCGTCAATTCCCTTTCGGTTAATCCCACTGAACTGATTTCGGGCAAAGTGTAAATTCCGGTGGGAATATATTCTACCAAGTGATATTCCGATTTACCGGTAACGATGTGGGAAGCGGCAAACCGTCCTTGATCGTATGAAGCGCTTGCCAGGCTTGGAAATCCGACAACATCGCCAACTGCATAAATATGCGGAACTGCCGTTTGATGATTTTCATTTACCTCTATCGAACCTTTGTAATTTATTTTGATTCCCAATTCTTCCAGACCCATATTTTGCGAGTTGCCCGTTCTGCCTTGTGCCCAGAACAGATATTCCGTCCGTATTTGTTTGTTCGATTTTAAATAAAGCGTTACGCCTTCGTCATCGGGCACAACTTTTTCATATTCTTCGTTATGCCGTATCAACACTCCGTTTTCACGCAGATGGTATGCAAGCGCGTCGATTATTTCGTCGTCCAGAAACGTAAGCAAGCGCGAACGCGAGTTGATAAGGTTCACTTTTGTTTTCAATCCGCGGAAAATCGAAGCGTACTCGCAACCGATAACACCTGCACCGTAAATGGTAATTGAACGCGGATGCTTATCGAGATCGAGCACCGTATCGCTGTCCAATATCCGGGGATGTGAAAAATCTATATCTTCCGGATGGTAAGGGCGGGAACCCGTTGCTATTACGAAATAATCCGCTTCATATTTTTCTGTGTGTCCGCTTTCCAACGTAACTTCGATTGTATGTTCATCAATAAACCGTGCATGTCCGTTCAGAATATCGACCCAATTCCGTTCGTAAAATCCGCGCCGGAGTTTCATCTGCTGATTTATAACCGATTCGGCTTCTTTAAGCAAATCCGGATAGTAAATATTACCCGTGTAGCCTTTTGCATCCAGCACTTCAGTTGCATGCCGCAATGCCTTGCTGGGAATTGTTCCGCGATGAGTGCAATTTCCGCCAACGTTTTTGAAGTAATCGCACATTGCCACTTTCTTGCCGGATTTCACCGCTTTCATTGCTGCGCCTTCACCCCCGGGTCCGCTGCCTATTACTATTACGTCGTATTTCTCTTTTACCAATTTTTCTCCGTTATTAAAACCGTTATTAAAAAATTAAATTTGTTTTGCAAATATAAGATATTTGGTATGATTATGCTTTTGCCGATTACCGGAAGAGACAAAAAAAATTCTGTCCAATATTAAAAGTGCTTTCCTTTTGCTCTTGTACGCATATTTACATGGTTTGGTAATTTATTCTCCCGTTACGGTAACAACAATTTTACGCGCGCCTCCGTAATTCCGGTGTTCGCAAAGATAAATGCCTTGCCAGGTTCCGAGATTAAGCTGCCCGTCTTTTACCGGCACCGTAAGCGAATAACCGAGAAGGGATGATTTTATGTGAGCGGACATATCGTCCGGACCTTCCAAAGTATGCTCGAAGTACGGCGTATTGTCCGGCACCATATTATCGAAAAACTTTCTCATGTCGCTTCGTACGTCGGGCGAAACGTTTTCGTTTATAGTAAGTGATGCGGAAGTATGTTTAATAAAAATATTAACTAACCCAATTTTAATTTTTGAAATTTCCGGCACTTGATTTAATATTTCGTCCGTAATCAAATGGAACCCGCGCGAACGGGGTTTAAGTGTTATTTCGGTTTGATGGTACATAATTCACCCTGCAAATAATTTACGATTAATACATTTTTTATTCCGAAGGATAGCAAAATTAATTACAAAGCGCTAAGCCTTAATTTTCCGGTTTTGTTTATGTCCGGTGGGTTTTGCGGTTCATTTTTATATTCCGCTCGTGATTCAGCAACCATTTTTTCCGCCACAAGCCGCCGGCGTAACCGGTCAATTTACCGTCCGCACCAATTACCCGGTGGCAAGGAATCACAATCGCAATTTTATTTT
>JALSTB010000179.1 GCA_026983955.1 Melioribacteraceae bacterium | reverse complement strand
AGCATTGATAGGACGTCAGTTCGAATTGTTCCCCTTCGCTTTTTATACTTATTTCGAATTCGAACGTGTTGTTGTTTACCAACTCCCCGTTTTTTGCATACATTTTATAATTTGTTTGGGCGGAAATAAAATTTGAAATTAAAAATGTTATTGATAAAAGAAGTAAAATTTTTTTGTACAACATAAGCACACCGCAGATGAATATTGAGATTTTTTATTCCCTTTAATTCATCTTTGGTGCCAGAAAATCCGGAATTGTGCTATGCGTCACAATTTTGGCTTTTTTGAAATGTTTTGCAACATTTTTAGATTAAAACTTAAAATTTTGTAATCTAAAGCAAGTGTGCGGAGGGGTGAAAAAAAAGTTGACAAATTTTTGACAACCTGCCGTAACACCAATAAATTCAAATACTTGAACGGGTTGAAAATTTTTTAACGGAGCAAAAAAATTTGCACCGGTTTTTTGAAATATTAATCGGAGTTTTTCAGTGAGAGAATATAGTCGGCAATTTTACCCAGATTTTTCGTATCCACCTTTTCGAAAGACGGCATAAATTCTTTGTATTTCTTTTGGTATTCCTCAAATCTTTCGGCGGAAGCATAAGACTTCGGATTGCGCAAATAATTTATAAGTTTGGCTCTCGACCAATATTTTTGTATTCCGTAAAGTGAAGGTCCTTTGCCGGTTCCTTGCAAATTTTCACCATGACATTCAAAGCAGCGTTGTTTTTGCATTATCGAAACAACATCTTCCTCGTAAACCTCGTAATTCGTTCCGCCCGAAACTTCTTCTTTCCGTGTGATTTTGGCGAGTATAAACAAGAAAATGAATGCAACCAAAAATAAAGCAACCCACTTTTGAGCATTAGTCATAAAAACTCCGAATAATTATTTGCCAAAGATAAACAATTAACCTAAATCTTTCTTGACCGATTTTTCATAATATTTTTTGTATTTCAACACTGCTTTGAAAATAGCCTCGGCAATTTCTTGCTGCCCTTTATTGCTCGAGAGATATTTCTCATCTTTTTTGTTTGAAAGGAATCCTGTTTCTATCAAAACACCCGGCATTGATGCCCCTACCAACACGTAAAATCCGGCTTGTTTAATTCCTCTGGTCGGAATGCTAACTTCTTTTTTCCATTCATTGTTCAGATAATCGGCAAACGTTTCGGAAAATCGCATGAATGATGATCTTGCCATGGAAATTAAAATGAAATTTTCGTCCGTCAATTTTTTGTATCTATCCGGATTTTCTTCATATTTAATAACACTGTTTTCCAGCTCCGCTATTTCTATGGCTTCTTTTGTTCTTCCGGGTCGGAGCAGATAAACTTCAAACCCTCTGGTTTTACTGGGTTTTCTCCGCAATGAATTTGCATGGATGGAAATAAACAATTTCCCGTCGTTGGCGTTAGCTATTTTACCACGTTTATAAAGCTCTACAAAACGGTCGTCTTTTCGGGTATAAACAACCTTTACGTCCTTTAATCTTTTACTAATTAAATTTCCAAGTTTTTTTGCTATTGCAAGATTTATATCCTTTTCCTTTTTACCGGTTACACCAATTGAGCCGGGATCTCTACCACCGTGACCAGGGTCTATTACCACCACGTCAAATTTCCATTTTTCCGCAGCTTTGTTTTCAAATTCCGGATTGCGAAATATTTTATTGTGGATTGAAACAAGAATATCATTGTTGTCAATATCGGTGGAAATATCAAAAGAGGAGTAACCTTCCCTTAGCGCGAATTCAAATTGGGGATTGCCTTTTACACTTTTGAACTTAACCGATTTAATTAATTCAGAATTAATACGGTTTGCAGCTATGCCCGGATTTACGGAATATTTTGCAAAAAACAGATAGAGTTTATCATTATTAAGCGACCCGCGGGGCTCTATTATTTTCTTGCTTGTTTTGAAGCGGATTAAAGTGCCGTTTACTTTTTCTTCAATTTCCAACCCGTAAATATCATAAGCGGAATTAACAACAGGTGATTTTCGTTTCAGGTTTAGTTTTGCGTATGTGTCGATTTTATTGCCGGTAAACTTAATTTGCTTGTTTAATCTGTTGTAAACTATTTCCCTTTCCGCTGCAAGCGACAAATATCCAGCAGTGTATTCAAGCGGAATAAAAATTCTGTCTTTTATCAATAATGTTGAAACCGGAATTTGATAGATGTAATTTTCCTTATTCTGTTTGGAATGTAAAATTATAAAATTATTTTTTGCAGTAAACTTTAAATTGAAATTTTTGAATTTTACTTCAGTTTTTTTTGTTTTATTATTTTTATAATAGTTCAATCCGGTGTTTTTACAGAAATCGTCTATCGAAATGTAAGTTAAACCTTTTTTCTTAAAGGAAGGAACAAAATAAGTTTTTCCGTCTTTCACCACCGAAACTTTAAGTAACCGTTGAGCCGGAAGCAAGGAAGGCAAAAGCAAAAACAGTAAGGTCAGTATTAATGTTCGCTTTGTCATAATTAACCGACAAACGGAATCATGAAACCGGTTTTCTTCTTGTAAGCTGTATATTCGTTACCGAAATGTTTTTCAAGCAGTTTATCTTCATATCGTGCCCTTAAAATGAAAAGCGGTATCTCGAACAATAAAATAACCGGAATGGCAACATAACTCATTAATGCAACCGCAGCACCCAAATCACTTAAAATTTGGCTTAAATATTGCGGATGTCTGATAATTCCGTACAACCCTTTTTTGTGCAACTTATGATTTTTAAATACCACAATATCTTGCGAATAATTCTCACCGAGTGACTTGAATGCGTAAACCTGCACCCACGAAAAAACAAGAAACACAATCAATCCTATTACCCTCAAATTGAAAAATTGTTCCTCGTATTCTCCGGGCAACGTAAAAATTTTGAACACACCCAGAATTAACAACACAAACACAAGTGCAGCCAAATTGGGAGGCACTTTTTGCAGATAAGTAATCGGTTTTTCTTTCGCGCCCGTAAATTTGGTTCTCAAGCCTTTTTTAGCGGCGGTAAGATTGGCGCTCATCGATACAAATAAATTCAATCCAACCAAAAGATTAATCGGATCCATTGAATTCCCCTTTGAAAATAATCAAGCAAATATAATAACTTTATTAATTCTTTTGATTATTTTTATTGAACAAAGGGAAACAAATTACAGTGAAAAATGGATAAACTTTATATCGCGGGACATACCGGAATGGTCGGTTCCGCAGTAAAAAGAAAATTTGAAAAAGCCGGTGGATTCAACCTTGTACTCCGTACCCGCGAAGAACTGAATTTATTGAATCAATCCGATGTTTCCGCATTTTTTAAGAACGAAAAACCCGATACCGTAATAGTTGCCGCTGCAAAAGTTGGCGGAATTCTTGCCAACAATACATATCGTGCTGATTTTATTTATGAGAATTTGGTGATCGAAACAAATATAATTCACTCCGCATTTGAAGCCGGAGTAAAAAAATTAATTTTTCTCGGAAGCTCATGTATTTATCCCAAACTGGCCAGGCAACCGATTAAAGAAGAATATTTGCTGGACGGAAAATTGGAATATACAAACGAACCTTATGCAATAGCTAAAATAGCCGGCATTAAACTTTGTGAAAATTATTATTTGCAATACGGATGTAACTTTTATTCTCTTATGCCAACTAATTTGTACGGACCCGGTGATAATTTCGATTTGAAAAATTCCCATGTGCTTCCGGCTTTACTTAGAAAATTTCACGAAGCTAAATTAAATAACTCAAATGTTGAAGTTTGGGGTTCGGGGAAACCAAAACGCGAATTTTTATATGTTGAAGATCTTGCCGATGCAATTTATTTCTTTACAAAAAATATTGAAGCAAAAGACATTTACAATTCGGGTGTTTCCCACATAAACGTAGGAACCGGCGAAGATATTTCAATCGCCGAATTGGCAAAATTGATTGGACGAATAGTAGGATTCAATGGCGAAATTATTTATGATTCTTCCAAACCCGACGGAACACCGAGAAAATTACTGGACGTCTCAAGGTTGCACACTTTCGGTTGGAAACACAAAACATCATTGGAGGAAGGAATTAGGAAAACGTATAAATGGTTTTGTTTAGATTACAATGGTTAATAAATTACAAATTATAATTTATAAATTATAAGTACTAAATTATAGTTTGAATTTTTGGGAAATAAATGGACGAAGGGTTAGGAGAAAGATTTTTCATTTTTGTTATTGATGTTTTGAAATTTTGTAGAACAATCAACTATGATGTTGAAAATAAAATTATAATCACACAATTAACAAAATCAGTAACTCATAAAGATTATAATATAAAATTAAGAATGTGAAATTAAGAATTTATAATTTGGAATTTATAATTGAAAATACCTAAAAACAACTCACATCTTACAACAGCTCAAAGCTTACCCCCAAAAGCTTTAATCACCGGTATTACGGGGCAAGACGGAAGTTACCTGACCGAATTTCTTTTGGAAAAAGGTTACGAAGTTCACGGTATAATAAGGAAAAGCAGTTCATTTAACACAGGTAGAATAGACCATCTGTACAACAATACCCGTTTATTAAACAAAAAATTATTTCTTCATTACGGTGATTTGGTTGACGCCAGTAATTTGAACAGATTACTCGAGAAAATTAAACCCGATGAAATATACAACTTGGCTGCGCAGAGTCACGTAAAAGTATCGTTCGAACTGCCCGATTATACTGCACAAGTGGATGCTTTAGGTACGTTGCGACTTTTGGATGCAATAAGGGAAACCGGAGTAAAAACTAAATATTACCAAGCATCAACAAGCGAACTGTTCGGTGCGGCAAAACAATTTCCACAGAATGAAGATACCCCGTTTTATCCGAGATCTCCATACGGAGTTGCCAAACTTTATGCGTATTGGATAACGGTAAATTACCGCGAAGCGTATAACTTGTTTGCAAGCAACGGAATTTTGTTTAATCACGAATCCCCGCGCAGAAATGAAACTTTCGTATCGAAAAAAATTACAAGCGCTGCAGTAAGAATTTTACTCGGAAAACAGAAAAAATTACTGTTGGGAAATTTGGAAGCGAAACGGGATTGGGGTTACGCAAAAGAATACGTAGAGGGAATGTGGAAAATTTTACAGCATAAAACACCAGACGATTTTGTTCTGGCAACCGGAGAAGCACATTCGGTTAAAGAATTTGTGGAAGCTGCCTTCGGTGAACTTGGAGTAACAATTGATTGGAAAGGTGAAGGTGAAAATACAACCGGTTTTGTGGAGAATATAAATTATTCCAATAAACTGATAAACAAACTGGATAAAAAGGAAATCAAAATTAAAACCGGACAAAAAATCGTTGAAGTTTCTTCCAAATATTACAGACCTACGGAAGTGAATTTACTTGTCGGTAATGCGGAAAAAGCAAAAAATTTACTCGGATGGCAAGCAAAAACCGGATTTAAAAAGCTGGTAAAATTGATGATTGAAAGCGATTTTTCACAAATATTAAATTCGCCTTAAAATTGATATTGTGTTCAACATCAAAATTACATTCCCGTAATGTTTCATTTTAATACGCAAGTATAAGGATTTTTACAAATTTACACGCAAAATTTACCTCTTATCACCGCTCAATTCTAAAGAAACAAGCAAAACAAACGATTATGGTAATGGCACTATAATTGTTTTTAAATATCATAAAAAATAAAATGAGAAAACCGTATGAACACAAGCCAAATGTTAATAACACTTGGAGCGCTAATACTCCTCAGTTTGGTTATTTTAAGGGTAAACAGAGGATTTTTAACAACAGATTCCGTTTTGTTAGACAGCAAAATAGACGTATTGGCGGTTTCGGTAGCAACTTCAATACTGGAAGAAGCAAACGGCAAAGCATTTGATGAAATTACCGACTCTACAAGTATTAATGATGTGAATTTGTTAAGCTCTGTTTTAGGTCCCGAATCGGGTGAAGTTTATCCTTTTTTCGACGATTTTGATGATTATAACGGTTTTGTAAAAATCGACTCAACCAACCCTATTGCAAAATTTAAAGTTATCTGTAAAGTAAATTACGTAAACCCAACAAATTTGGATGATACTACAACGAGTAAAACATGGCACAAAAAATTAACCGTTTACGTTACAAGTCCATCTATGTTAGGGCACGATCACAAACAAGATACCCTTAAAATGTCCTCAATTTTCAGTTATTGGTATTTCAGGTAAAGGAGTGAATAATGGGATTCAGTACATTAATAGACATACTCGGTTCAACATTAATCGGCGGCATGCTTTTATTGATTTTATTGAGATTAAATGACGCCGGGGTTCAAAATAATTATACTTACGGAGGAGAGTTAATAGTTCAACAAAATCTGGTCGATTTGGTTACTTTAATTGAACACGATTTCAGAAAAATCGGGTATTGTGCAGATTGGAAAAAACTACCCGATCCCACAAAATATATTTTAGAAGCGGATTCAAACAGTATCACTTTCTTAACGGATGTTGATTCCGACGGAGAAGTTGATACAGTGCATTATTATACAGGCCATACAAGCGAACTTGATAATACACCTAATCCAAGAGATAAATTACTATACAGAGTGGTCAACAATTCTCTACCGAGAGGTTCTAATTTAGGAGTTACACAATTTGAATTGGTTTACTATGATGATAGTGGAACAAAGCTTTTAACTCCGGTGACAAATCCCACAAAAATAATGACTATGGAAATTAATATTAAGGTGGAAGACGTTTACGGTTATGATACTTCCAATCCTAATAAAGATGATTCGGAAATGTATGCAACGGCATTCTGGAAGCAAATAAGATTGGTTGCCAGAAATTTGAACAACAGATAAGGAGAATGAAATATGGGTGGAAAAGCAGCAATGTTGCTTGTACTCGGATTCAGTTTGATATTTTTGGTTTTCGGAAACAATTTTAATAGTTTGACATCGAGAGCGGTAAAAAACGAGGCGAGTTACTATAATGAAACAATGGCTCACAATATCGCCATAGCCGGAGCAAACATGGTTGCAAATGCCGTGTTCATGGACAAAGCTTGGGATGACGGTTATTTCAAATTACCATATCAAGGTGGCATTTTAAATGTTTATATTACTAACCCAAGCGGATATAATAGCAAAGTAACCATTTGCCACAAACCCGGAACAAGAGCGGAACATACAATAAGCGCCCCCCCTTCAATTAAAGACACTCTCTTAAATAATGGCGATTATTTGGGAGATTGTAGAGGTACAAGTATGGATCCTAACTTGGTTTTAATTTATGCAGAGGGAATTTTCCCCGATCCAGATAAATGCCCGCCTTTTATCACTCCGGATACTTCTGTCGTTTATGTGAAATTGCAACCAAGTAGTTTTGCGAAATACGGTAATTTTTACGATAGAATGCATGCTATACCGGCCACCGGCGATACATTCGACGGATATTTTCACGTAAACAATACTATGAAAACATGGGGGCATCCCGTATTTCTTGACAAAGTTACAAGCAAAGGTGGTCTGGTGATGTATAATACCAAAAATCCCGAATTTCAAAAAGGTTACACCTCCGGTATCGACGTTAAACGTCCATGGGATACAACTAATTTCAGAAAATTGGGACTTAACGGTGGTGCTGTAATACGGGATACTACAAAATCCGGGAAACGGGTCGACGTTGAAATGGAATTTAAAAGCGATGGAACCGTGAAATACCGTTACAGAATTTTCGATGGTTCACCGACGTGGACTCCATATAAAATCCAACCGCTGAGTGACCTGACTAGCAACGGTGTAATTTATATTGAAAGAGGAAATCTTTACGTTAAAGGGACAGTGAGAGGACAAGCAACAATTGTGGTGACTAAAAATAATAAAAGTGGTTGCGGTAGAATTTTTCAGACGGATGATCTAAAGTATAATACCGACCCAACAAAAGACCCCAGTTCGAACGATATGTTGGGGTTGGTAGCGGAGGGAAATATAAGACTTGTATATAATGATGATACCAAACATCACGATATTATTACTCAAGCTTCATTGTTTTCTAAAAACGGAAGCGTAGGACCGGACAATAGACTGGTAAGTAACGACGGTTACCTTGCTTCATGGAAAATTTTGGGCGGAATCATTGCGCACGACGTAAGAGTTACGGCTCATTATAATAGTGTTGGACCTTATGAAGGTTATAAATTCGTCCATAAATTCGATAGAAGATTTTTAACAAGGGTTCCACCCCATTTTCCACATGCGAAAAATTATGAAGTAGTTTCATGGTATGAATAAATTAACTTCTATCTTCCGTTAGTTGGAAAAGCATTGCGGAGTGTTCCGTAATGCTTTTTTTATTTTAATATATCAGTTAAAGCCTCATCCAATTTTGTAAAATTAAATTTAAATCCGGTTGCCAATGTTTTAACCGGAATTACTTTTGAACCGTGCAATAAATATTCCGCCCCTTCACCCAATACCAATTTTAATACAAATCCCGGTACATTGAAGAACGAAGGGCGGCGCAGAACTTTACCGAGTGTTTTTGCAAATTCTTTCATTCTTACCGGATTCGGTGCCGTTAAATTAAATGAACCTTGAACGTAATTGTTATCAAGAGCGAATAAAATGAAATTCACCAAATCATCGATATGAATCCACGAGAACCATTGATTACCGGAACCGAGCGGACCTCCGGCAAAAAATTTAAATGGTGTGAGCATTTTTGCCAACGCACCTCCGCTTTTATCCAAAACTATTCCTATTCTCAAACTGACTCTTCTTACACCGAAATACTCTGCATCAACCGCTTCGCGTTCCCATTTTTGTGTGAGTATTGCAAGGAAATCCGTTCCGGGCTTTGATTCTTCCGTAATTAATTCATCTCCGGTAAAGCCGTAATAACCGATTGCCGAAGCCGAAACAAAAACCGGCGGTTTGTTTTTTGTATGATACATAGCATTGACAAGTGCACGGGTTGAAATTAATCTGCTTTGCACAATATTTTTTTTGTGCTTTTCATTCCACCTTCTGCCCATTATGTTTTCACCCGCAAGGTTAACAATTGCATCTTTGCCTTCCAAATTGTTTATCCATTCAGAAATGTTTACCGGATTCCATTCCACAAATTGACTGGCCTTTAATTTCTCCTTTGCTTTTTTAACCGAACGCGTAAATACAATAACTTCGTCACCCCTTTCCAGCAACTTTACAGTTAATCTTTTCCCAATCAAACCCGTTGCTCCGGTCACTACTATTTTCATTTTCTTACCCGGCTGATTTACATAATTTAATTAAGCTAAAATAATTTAGTAAATTTTCAATCTAAATATCCGGATGAAAAATAAAGTGAGACTTTTCATTTACTTTTTTCTTTTTTATGTTCCGCTTTTTGCGCAACAATTTTTTGTAAACGGAATAGTAAAAAACTCAAAAACAAATGAGGGCTTAAGTTTTGCCAACGTAAGAATCATAGGAACAACAAAAGGAACCGCCGCCAATATAAACGGCGAGTACGAATTAATTTTAAACGAAGGAAATTACATTCTTGTAGCTTCCTATATCGGTTTTAAATCGGATACTGTAAAAATTAAACTTGACAAAGACAAAAAAGTAAATTTTACTCTTCAACCGGTTAGTTTGGAATTGCCAACCGTTACCGTCATTCCAAAAGAAAATCCAGCATTACGAATAATTAAAAATGCAATTAAAGCCAAACATAAAAGGGAAGTATATTTACACTCGTATATTTTCAAAGCTTATACGAAGGGCATTGCGAAAACCGATAAGGATTTTTCCGCCTCCGGAAATTCCATTGAAATTTCCACGGGGAAAAAAGATTCCATACGGGAATTAAAAATAATGGGAATAATTGAAAACGAAAGCGCCGGGTATTTCAAAAAGCCGGATTTTTACAAAGATATTATTGTTGCCAGAAAACAAACACAAAATACACCTTCCACCATTAATGTAATTACCGGCGGCCGTTTAATACAAAACTTCTACAATGATGAGTTGCATTACTTTAACCGCCCCATTCCAAGTCCGATTGCCGATGACGCGCCCGGTTATTATTACTACTATCTCGAAGACAGTTTGGCATTGGATAAGAATAAAGTATATAAAATTTACTTTGCTCCGGAAGATGCTTCCGATCCGGGTTTCTACGGAAAAATTTATATCGAAGACAAATCTTTCGCTTTGTTGAAAGTGGATGTTGCACTTAACGAGGCGGCAAATCCGGGAAAAATTTTTTCAAAAATTCATATCTTCCAGCAGTTTCTGCCATTCGGAAAAAACAACATTTATATGCCTATCGATTACAGAATGTTTGTGGTGGGCGGATTTTTAGGCATGGTTAAATTCGCTTTTGAACTTAATTCGATAATGTACGATTATAAAATCAATCCCGAAATAAAAGACGACTTTTTCGATATGGCTGTGGTTACCGTTTTGCCGGATGCGGATACAAAAGATTCCACTTATTGGAACAATATTCAAAAAATACCGAATACTTTGGAAGAAACCGAAGCGTACAAAAGAATTGACAGCCTTCAATCCATTGAAAAATCATTTTGGGATAAATTTTCATTTTTCTCTTCAAGAATCCGGTGGAGTGAAACCATAAGCACAAGCGGAACACTGAACATTTATTCTTTTAACAAAATTGAAGGACATAAACTGAATTTCGAAATTTCCGCCAACGGTTTGAGTAACCGCCGCTTGGATTTTAACGCAACAACAGGTTACGGGTTCGCGGACAAAAAATTCAAATATTCGTTATCGTCAAAGTTATCATTAGGAAATTACAGAACAACAACTATAAATATTAGAATATTTAATAAATTAAATACACTTTTTTCAAAATCAGATCAATACAGAACTATTACATCAACGGTTTTAAGTTTGTTTACGCATTACGACTTCAGAGATTATTATTATTCAAAAGGGTTCGAATTCCGGGCATCTTCGGAAATTTTGCCTTACTTGACTCTGCGCCTCGGCTATCTCAGTCAATCCGATGCGAGTGCGGTAAATAATTCCGAATTTTCATTTTTCAGAAAAGACCGTGTTTACAAAAAAAATCAACCGGTTTACGATACGGACATTAACGAAATTGATTTCGGTTTTAAATTGGATTTCCGGAAATACATTGAAAACGGATTTTACCGCAGCAGATTGCAAAGCGACTCTTACATAATTTTTGAAGGTGACTTCAGAAAAGAATTGGGTGCTTTACATTATAATAATTTGCATTTGGAAACTTACGGTTCCGCAAGAACTTTTAAATCGGCAAACTTAAAATTTCATATAAATGAATATATCTCAAATGGGCCCATTCCGCTTCAGCGTTTAAACGCACTCCCGGGAAATATTAACGGTATCGGGAAAACAAATACATTCAGAACTTTGGGCATAGGGGAAATTTCCGGGGACATGGTAACAACGGTGTTTCTGGAGCATAATTTTAATGATGAAATATTTAAATTGCTCAAAATACCGTATGTAAAAGATTGGCAATTGTCACTGAGTATGCATCTAAATGTTGCCCTTTCCCGGCTTTCCGCAAAAAGCAAAGAAATCATTCCTGTAAAATATATTGAATTTACCAAACCGTTTGTGGAACTCGGTTTCGGTATCGGTCACATTTTATTTCCATTCAGACTGGAATTTACCTGGAGATTGAGTTACAAAGGGGAAAACAATTTTACAGTGGGGTTGAATGCCGGAATGTTATAATAAAAACCGGATTACCGTTTCAAATAATTTTCTTCAATTTGCTTCAAACTTTTAGGATCGCCCAAAATTGTTATTCTATCACCTTGCCTCAAAACCGTTTCACCTTTCGGGATAATCAATTTATTGTTCCGGTTAATCATTGCAATTAAACAGTTGTCCGGAATTTTAATTTCTTTCAACGGTTTGCCAATCATTTCGCCGGTTTTTGCTTTACCGTTTACCGTTATCGCAAGGAAGCGCTCATCGTGCAACAATGCTTCTTTCAGTTCTTGCTCGTTTGTAGCCGATTTCCATAATTGCATAAAATCTTCATCTTCCACCCTTCCGGCAATTTGAGCCAAAATTCTGAGATGCTGGGACGGATTGTCTTCGGGACTTACTAAAAAGAATAGTGCATGAACAATTTGTTCTTCTTCCTCCTCATGTGTAAGCGGATCGATTAAGGTAATACGTACTCCGGGAAGCGAACGTACCAAAACCAAATCCGTTTGTTTTACCTTATCCAATCTGAAATGCGGAAGAGCAATGCCGCGCATAACGGGAGTGGCACCGACACGTGTTCCTTCCAAGAATTGTCCTTTTATTTCTCCGGGTGAAATCGGTATGATCGTCGAAAGCCATTCACTAACCGGATCGAGAACCTCTTCAAAATTCATTTCGTTTTTCAAGTCGAATACTTTTGCGCGGGTTACAATTTGATCGAACGGATCGTCTTTCCGTAAACCTTTTTCTTTTAATATTCCGCGTAATTCGGAATCGAGCCCTTCATATCTCTGACGTCCCAGTCTTTCGAATACATGATAAATCGCCCCGGTTCTTATTACACGTTTACGTGCGTAATACCAATACCAAACAACACTCACCACAATTAAACCGAGGGAAAATACAATTGGAAGAAACCCCATTTCGATTATCAAATAAACTGCGGTGCCAATACCGGAAAGGTGTAACCACGGATAGAACGGCGATTTGTAACCGGGGTCGTACGAATCGAGTTTGCTCTCCCTCATAATAATTACGGCAAGACAAACAAGGGCAAACATGAACAATTGAAAAGCGCTTGCAAGTTTTGCTATGCCGGTCGGATCAAACAAAAGTAAAATAATAACAATTGTTAATACCGTAACCGAAATGGCATAAACGGGAGTTCCCTTTTTTGTCAGTTTTCTGAAAAAATCTTGTATGATATGATCCCTGCTCATTGCCAGCGGATAGCGCGATGCGCTAAGGGTTCCGGCGTTTGCAACCGAAATAAACGCCAACAATGCTGCAACAGAGAGCAAAATTTCGCCCCACTTTCCGAAAATTTTAAGTGCGGCGGTAGCCACGGGAGTCAAATCGCCTTTTAAGACGTTTAACGGAACCACACCAACAATTACATACATTCCCAAACCATAAATTACAATAGCTGTTCCCAAAGCAAGAAAAATCCCCAGCGGTAAATTTCTTTCGGGGTCTTTTACTTCTTCGGCGAGACTGGCAATTTTAGTAACCCCAACGTAACTGATGTAAACCAATCCGGCAGTGGAAACAATCCCTTGAAATCCGGCTGACCAAAAGTTATTGAAGTGCGAGGGATCGATTGATTTGAATCCACCGAAAATAAACATACCGAGTAAACCCAACAAACCCACAACGAGTAAAATCTGGAGATTCCCGCTTTTCTTTGCGCCGAACAAATTTATGATTCCCAATAAAACAGCTATTGTTATGGCAGTCGGTACAACCGGAACGGAAGGGAAAAATATTGCTATATAAGCCCCCATTCCGATTAAAGCGAAAGTAACTTTCAGAACCAATGCAAGCCACGTTCCTATACCACCGATTGTTCCGAAAAAGGGACCAAGCGAACGGTCGAGGAAATAATAAACGCCGCCGGCACGTGGCATTGCCGTTGCCAGTTCCACTATGCTGAACATTGCGGGAATTAAGGGAACTGCCGCCAAAAGATATGAAATTATTATAGCCGCGCCAGCTTCTTCTGCGGCTAAACCGGGCAGAAGAAAAAATCCTGCACTTAATGTTGTACCGGTTGCTATTGCGTAAACGTCGATTAATCCGAGTTCTTTCTTCAACCGTTTACTCTTTTTCATATACATACTTTATCAACTTACAGTAAATGGGAAAGGAATGTTATATCATATCGACCGGGTTTTTAACGGCCGGTTAAATTACCTTATAAATATAACAATTCTTAATCAGATTAAAAGAAATAAGAAAAGCATGTTTTGTCCGTAAACAAGAGCGAATTAATACCGGTAAAAATGCCGTTAATCAGGAAGACAAATATCTTACCAATTTTCTTTTTGCAACGGGCAAAACTGTTTCGATAAACGGAAATTCCAAATCCGTTTCTATGCTGTAAACCGCAGGTGTGGGCAGTTCGGGAAATCTTTCGATCAACTCCAGTTTTACATCTTCCAACGATTTTTTGCTTAATTCTTCTTTGTTAATTACATCAATCAACGTGGTTTTTAATGTTCTTAGCGGTGAAGATGATGTCGAAAAAAGGGTCATATCAAAATGATACACATGTACCACATTCGTTATATTATCGGGAATAAAATAATAGCCTTCGTTTCTGTAGAGCGGAATAACACCCACCTCTTTTATTTTAATATTTTCGGTAACAAAATCGTAAATTGCTATTCCTTCATCAATTGCTTCGTCGATTGCGGGCATTGCCCAATTTATAAATTTGAATACCACATCAAGGTCGTTACGGTTGAACAAATCTTTCCCGAAGTCAATCGTTTCCAAATTTTCATCTAATTCTTCCATATTCATTACGTAATTTTCATCGAAAAAGGAAAGTTGATCCAACAGAAAATGCAATTCATTTCCTAATTCGATTAAATCCGCAAAAGCAGGATATAATTTATTTTTATGAAGTTCGTCGGTATATTTTTTTAAGAATGCCAGAACCCTGTATTGACTTAATTCAGGATCATCAGCAGCACGAATAAAAGTATCGATATTTAAGCCGTCCATGGTGAATTCCGTTAATTTTATTGGTATTATCGAACAAATATCAGACCAATTTATACCTTGGCGGCTAATTAATTTTATTTTTGCCGTAAAATGTGATTTTTTACCGGAATGGGAAAAAATATATGTCTTAATTTGAAATCGTATAACGATAATGTTATATTTTTAATCAAACAGATGGCTATTATTGAGAGGCAACAATGAATTTATCCGAATACAGAATTACAACAGGTAAAAATTTCAAACTTTCTGAATACCGGACGGATTACACGGCGGATTTTGATAAAAAAAGAGCAAAAAAATTATTGAAAAAGAATAAGAAAAAAATGTTCGAACTGCAAAATTTGTTGTATGCACACGACCGGTACAGTATTTTAATTATTTTCCAAGCAATGGATGCCGCAGGGAAAGACAGCGCAATTAAACACGTTATGAGCGGCTTGAATCCGCAAGGAACGCAAGTATTCAGTTTTAAACAACCTTCCAAGGAAGAACTTGATCACGATTATTTGTGGCGGACAAACAAAGCTTTGCCGGAACGCGGGAGAATCGGCATTTTCAACCGTTCGTACTACGAAGAGGTTCTGGTTGTAAAATTACACAATCTGATTAAATATCAAAAAATTCCTGCAGAGTTAATTACCGGTGATATTTGGGAAAAACGTTATAAACATATCCGGGATTTCGAAAAATATGCCTACGAAAACGGAATGGTGATAATTAAATTTTTTCTCCATCTTTCAAAGGATGAACAAAAAAAACGTTTCCTGGAAAGATTAAACAATCCCGCTAAAAATTGGAAATTTTCCGCTGCGGATTTGAAAGAACGCGAATATTGGGATGAATATCAGAAGTGTTACGAAGATGCGATTAAAAATACAAGCGCAAAACACGCTCCATGGTATGTGGTTCCGGCAGACAAAAAGTGGTTCACCCGGCTGGTAATTTCCGAAGTGATTGTTAATACTTTAAAAAATTTGAAAATGGAATATCCGGAGTTGAGCCATGAAGAATTGGAAAAAATAGATTATTATAAAAAACAATTGGAAAACGATTAGCCGGTATAACAACTGGGGTAAAATCCGGCTTACAACCTCGTATTAAATAATTTGATTTCTAATTTTATTATTTTGATACTTTTATAATCATAAAATAATTCAAACCGGCATCAATCAGCACACTTAAAATAATGTGAATACTTAACCAATATTTACATCTGTTCCGGATTAATTACGAGGGTTACCTCCAAAAAACACCGGATAAAAAATCCATTGTATTTATTTTGAAAAAATATTATATTGATTATAAAACCATATATTAAATTAAATGGAATTGTTATGAAGGTAACCAATCCCTTTTTCAACATTTTGATGTTTCTATTTATTTTCATACCCTTTTTAATGCTCCAAGCGCAGCAAGACACACTCCATTACCAAAAAGAGAAAATTGAATTGACCGACGGTTCGGTTATCGTAGGAAAAATTACAAATGAAACACCGGACTCGCTTTCCGTAAAAACGGCAATTGGAATCGAACTTACTATTGCCAAAGTTAAAATAAAATCGCGGGGAAAAATTGAACCTGAAGAAAAACCGGAAACCGTTGAGGACAAAATGTTGGACAGGTTGTTTATTTCACCAACCGGAAGGGGAATAAAAGAGGGCGTATATTATTTAGCCGCCCACGAATTATTCTTCATCAGCGGTGGCTTTGGAATACATAAAAATTTTTCATTTACTTCAACAATATCGTTAATACCGGGAGCAGACAATCAATTATTATTTCTCAACCCTAAATTTACCCCTTTTCAATACGATTATTTTAATGCATCAATCGGTTTGATTTTTCTGACTCCAGTTCCCTCGTTTTCCATCGGTACGTTCGGTTACATTTCCGCTACTTTCGGCTCGCCCGATTTTGCCGGAACCCTTGGCTTCGGCACTCCGGTAATTGATAATTCAATTTTCGGCTTAATTGTTACAACGCTTGGTTTGGAATACAGAGTTTCGAAACATTTCAAATTAATTACCGACAATATCTTTATCTTTTTCCCCGAAGATTTCAACGGATTGTACTCCCTTGGTTTCCGGTTCATCAGCGGAAATTACAGTGGTGAATTCGGAATGTATACAAATTCGCAATTATCTTCCGGAGATGGATTCCCTTTCATTCCCTGGGTAAGTTTAACTTACATATTTTAACCGGATTATCCGGTTAACTTTTCTTTTATTCCAACCACCTCTTCAGTTTTAACAAGGTTTGCACCTTTATTTTTTAACCTTTCAAGCGTAAGCCTGCCTTCCTCTTCGTCAACGGCTTTAATTGCATCTTCCACAATCGAAATTTTATATCCCCGCTTAATCAAACTTTCGGCAGCAGCTTTAACGCAATAATCGGTTGCAACGCCGTATAAAATTATTTCTTCGGGATTAATTTTTTTTAACAGACCGTCCACAAACGGATTCGAGAATACATCAAAAGTATTTTTAGTGAAAATTATTCCGTTCAGCTTCTCCAAATCCACATTTTGTTTTTCATCCGAATATCTTAAAACGGCGGCGTTCGGCAAATACGTTTCCTTAATTTTTCTGTTTCCCGCCGAACCGGTCAAGCAATGCGGAGGGAACTGTTCGAATTCGGGATCGTCTCCGGGATGGGAATCGGCCGACGCAAATACGGGAATATCGTTTTCTATTGCAAATTCAGTCAACTTCTTCAAGTTCGGAATAATTTCCTCGGCTCCTTTAACATAAAGTCTGCCGGTTGGCATTATAAAATCGTATTGTGTATCGATATCGAAAAACAGCAAACCGTTCTTTTTCATTTTACCCCCAATTTATTTTGATGAAAAATATTTGTGTTTTACGTTTTCTAGAATACTGCGAAGTCCGGGAGTGAATTCCAATATATAATTTATTTTTTTATGCAAATCGAAATAAGTGCCGGGAAGTTTGTTCAAGTTTTCCATCGCATAAGTTTTCACTTCTTCCAAACTTGGGAATTCTTTTATCCGTTTACCGTTTTTAACCCACTGATGCAAAAGTTTGTTTCCGTCAGTTTGTATTCCCCCATCAGCCAAACCGATTATGTCCTTTTCGAAATATCCGTTTTTTTCAATTCTGTAAATTTGTTTCCGCCCGGGATATGTTTGTTTATCGGGACTGAATTTCGCTTTGAAAATTCTGCCTTCTTTTTCTTCCACCTCAACCAATTTGTAAACAACGGGAATGTAGGGTGCATCGGCTGAAGTGGAAAGCTGAGTACCCACGCCGAATGAATCTACCGGAGCGTTTGCTTTAACGAGCTTTTCTATTTTGTATTCGTTCAAATCGCCGCTGACAATAATTTTGGCTGAATCAAATCCATTTTCGTCCAATATTTTACGGACTTTCTTACTTTCTTCGGCCAAATTTCCGCTGTCAATTCTAACTCCGGCAAATCTATAACCGGTACGTGTAGCGTTCACTGCTCCAGTAATTGTATTATATGTATCAATCAAATAAATTGAACTATCGGGAAAAACTTCGGAATATTTTTTAAATGCCTCCAATTCACTTTCGAATGCGAGAGTCCATGAATGCGCCGCCGTTCCGTAAACAGGTATTCCGAATTTGTATCCGGCATAAACATTCGATGTACCAATACACCCTGCGATGTAAGAAGCCCGGGCAGCCAAAACGCCGGCTTCCGGACCGTGAGCGCGTCTGCTGCCGAATTCCATTACGCCTCTGAATTTTCCGTCTGCACTTGCTGCTTTAACTATGCGCGAAGCCTTTGAAGCAATTGTGGTTTGAAAGTTTATTGCGGTAAGCAAATAAGTTTCCAGAATTTGTGCTTCTATTAACGGTGCTTCAATTTGCAGGACCGGTTCGTTGGCAAATATCAATTCGCCTTCCCTTACTGCAAACACATTTCCGGAAAATTTGAAGTTCTCAAGGTATTCAAAAAAATCTTCACCTGCATTTTTAAATTGGTCGAGCGAACGCAAATAATTTATTTCGTCTTCTTCAAATTTGAGATTAACAACAAAATCAATTGCATCTTCAAGCCCGGCGGCAATCAGATAGTTCCGGTTTTCAGGTAAGTAACGGACGAACAATTCAAATGTGGTAACGGGATTGTGTTTATGGTGAAAATAACCGGCGGCCATTGTTAACTCGTACAGGTCAACAAGCAATGCGCTGTTGTTTTTGAAGTTTTGCATGATATTTTAAGCTGACTCTAATCGTTCTTTTTGATTTTGTAAATCGCAGAAGTCAATGGAACGGTAAAAGTGAACGTTGAACCCTCGCCTTTTTTACTTTCGCACCAAATTTTACCGTGATTTCTTTCAATCAATTCTTTACACAAAATTAAACCCAAACCCGTTCCGCGTTCATCTCCTGTACCGACGGTTGAATGATGAACGTCAATTCTGAATAGTTTATTCAGATTATTTTCATCGATGCCAACTCCGGTATCATGAATACTGATTTCCACGAATCCGTTCGAGATTCTTCCGGAGATAGTAACTTTACCGCCCGGGTAATTAAATTTCAATGAATTTGTCAATAAGTTTTGCAATACCGATGTCAGCATATTCTGATCGGCGTAAACGAATAAATTTTCCCTTACCAAATTCTCAATCTTAATATCCTTATTCATCGCTTTGAATTCAATAAAGCTGATTGTATTATCAATTAACTTTTTAATATCAAAACTGGAAGGATTAAATTCGATTTTACCGTTTTGGATTCTCGCCCATTCCAGTAAATTTTGAATCAGCTCGTAAACCTTTCGAATGGAACGGTTCATATTTTCGAAGGCGTTTTGAATTTCTTCTTTGGATAAGTTCGGTAATTCGTTCTTGAGCCATTCGGAATACCCCAGCAAAGATGAAAACGGGCTTTTCAAATCGTGTGCGATAATCGAGAAAAATTTATCTTTGTTTTTGTTGGATATTCTTAGTTCCTTTTCCGATTTCCTTAATGCTGCTTCCGTTTTTTTACGTGCGTTAATTTCATTTTCCAATTCAATGGTTCTGCGCTTGACCAATTTTTCAAGTTTAATATTCTGGCGTTCTATCGATTTAATTCGAATGCGGAAAATCCAAAATATCAATCCGCTCGCCAAAATTAACACTGCTCCTTTGAACCACCAAGTCATCCAGAACGGCGGGACGATTTCGATAACTATTGAAGCGCCGGTTTCGTTCCACACTCCGTCATTGTTCGATGCCTTAACGTGGAATGTATAAATTCCCGGATCGATGTTTGTATAATATGCAACCCGGTTGTTGCCGTTGTAAACCCAACGGTCGTTGAAACCTTCCAGTTTGTATGCATATTGATTTTTAAGGGGATTGGAGTAATCGAGTGCCGCAAATTCAATTGCAAAAGTGTTTTCATCGTAATTGAGTTTGATTTCTCCGTATTTTTTTATTTCACTCTTAAATTTAATTTCCTCGTTGAACCTTTTTACCGAGGTAATTACAACTTGCGGTTTGAGTTTATTAATTGTGATTTTTTCCGGATCGAAGAGGGTAAGTCCATCCAAACCTCCGACGATAATGGAGCCGTCTTTTAACTTCACTCCTGCGGAATTCAGCTGGTTGGTAATCAAACCGTCACTTTCGAAATAATTATTAAATTCCAATTCGTTCAATTCAAGTCTGGTTAATCCCCTGTTGGTGCTTATCCACAAGTGGTTGTAATCGTCGGCAATGATTTTTTGAACCGAATTGTTGGCAAGACCTTCATCTTCCGTAAAAGAGTAAAATTTATTTTCTTCGTAAACGTATTTATTCAAACCGCCACCGATTGTTCCTATCCACAAATTACCGAACTTGTCTTCCAGAATTGTTTTAACCGCATTGTTGTTTAAAGAATATTTGTTATCCTTCTCATGCCGGAAATGTTTGAATTCTTTGGTCTCCGGCTCGAACAAATTCAAACCGTTGCTGTTCGTGCCTATCCATAAATTTTTTCTACTGTCTTCATAAATAACCGAAATCATATTTTCACTGATTGTAGTGCTGTCGTTGCTGTTATGCCGGAAGCGGGTAAACTTCATGCTGTCCCGATTGAATAAATTCAACCCTCCGCCCCAAGTACCTACCCACAAATTGTTTTTGCTGTCTTCGTAAATACATGAAATGTTGTTGTAGCTTATCGTTGAGGGATCGTTATAATCGTGTTTGAAAACTTCGAATGTTTCTTTTTTCCTGTCGAATTTCGCCAACCCGTCATACGTTCCAATCCAAATATCGTTATTGTGATCGATAAAAATACTCCACACAATATTGTTGGGTAACGTACCGCTTTCTCCGGGAACATTAACATAGTGGTAAAAAGAATTGGTTTTCCTGTTGTATTTGTTCAGTCCTCCGTTCCAGGTTCCAATCCACAAAATTCCGCTCGTATCTTCGCAAATGGATAGAACCTCACCGGAGGAGAGACTTCCTTCGGGATTGTAGGGGTCGTGTTTTATGTTGATAAAGTTTTGTTTAAAAGGTGAAAACTTATTAATTCCCTTCCCCGAGCCAATCCAAATATTACCGGTTCTGTCCTTCAAAATTGAATGAATCCA
Source organism: Melioribacteraceae bacterium (assembly GCA_026983955.1). GTDB lineage: Bacteria > Bacteroidota > Ignavibacteria > Ignavibacteriales > Melioribacteraceae > BMS3ABIN04. Next base: position 8,811 of record JALSTB010000179.1, on the reverse strand, counting down.
ATTATCGGAAATACCGTCCGGGTTTGTAGGATTATGCAATACTTGCGTGAGGGTATTTTCAATAAGATTGATATTGAAAAGTCCATTATGGTGGGTTCCCACCCATACTTTTCCGTTATCTTCAATTAATAATGATTGAACTGAAACGGCGTTGAGTATTTGCATTGTGGAATCGGTAAACGGCTCGAATTGTTCTTTTGCTTTATTGAATTTGAGCAAACCTTGATTTGTCCCTACAAGCAAATAACGGTCACTTAAATTTTTAACTACTTTAACTTTATTTTTTCTGAATACGGAAGGTGCGGAGGAATCGATATAAAATCTTTTGAACTGCCCGGTAATTTTATCGAATTTATTCAGGCCTCCGTTCCAGATACCCAACCACAAATCGCCTTTCAAATCTTTGCAAATTTCGTTAACGCCGCCCCGGGAAATTGTAAGCGAATCGTTTTTCACATTAACGTAATGAGTAAATTTACCTGTTTTAATATCGTATTTATCCAACCCCTTGGATGTACCGATCCAAACAGTGTTCGAGTCTTCGATAAAAATTGACCAAACTCTGTTGCTAAGTAAGGAATTGGGATTCTTGGGTTCGTTTTTTAAGTTGGTGAAAATTTCCGTGTCGGTATCGAAAATAAACACACCGCTTCGCGATGTTCCAATCCACAATTTACCCGAACTGTCTTCTTCTACAACTTGAATCCAATTGTCTTTAATCGATGTGGAATCGTGCGGGTTGTTTTTGTAAACATAAAACTCATATCCGTCGTACTTGTTTAATCCGTCTTGTGTTCCGAACCAGAGAAATCCTTTGCTGTCTTGAAAGATATCGAGAATTACCGCATGCGAAAGTCCGTCGTCTATGGTTAAATGATCGAACCGGAAATTGCTTTGTGCATTGATGGAAACAGTAAGCCGGAAAATCATTAATAATACAAAAGCAAACAGCCAATGGGATTTTCCGTAAAAATTTTTCATCAAACTTGCCGAATTTTTTTTGAATGCAATTGGTAATTTATCAAATTCGGATGATAAATATGAATATAATTCCGGATGGTTTTAATTTATACGATTTAAATTTAATTCTCCCGCCAAAATTTCAAAAGCCCCGGTTGCTTTCGCATTGATGTAGACATCGGTAATTTTATTAGTGTACGTTGAAGGAGCGGGATTAATTTCCAAAATTTTAGCACCTTTTTCTTTTGCATGCACGGGAATTAAAGATGCCGGCATAATTTCCCCGGTTGTTCCGACGATTATAAGCACTTCGGCTTTACCTGCTTCTTCGAAAGAGAGAGTTCTCGCCGGTTCGGGTATTGCTTCACCGAAGAAAACAAACCCGGGTTTTAGCACACCGCCGCATTCATCACATCTGGGCGGCAAAACTTCCAAACCGGTTTTCGTAACTTGCGTTTTTTTGCCGCAGCGGGTACAGACCAATTCCCTTGAGTTTCCGTGAAATTCATATACCTTTTTACTTCCCGCTTCGAAGTGCAGGTTATCTATGTTTTGTGTAATAACGGCATCAAGCAAATTATGTTTTTCCATTTCGCTTAAAACCAAATGCGCAATGTTCGGTTTTGCTTTCCCGAAAAAATCGTAAAAAATTTCTTTGATTACTTTCCAGGATTCAAGCGGATTGGATTGAAAATAATTTATATCCAGCACAGCCGGATCGTATTTGCTCCACAATCCTTCCGCTCCGCGAAACGGGGGAATGCCGCTTTCGACCGAAATACCGGCACCGGTGAAGGCAACGGTTTTCTTCGAATTTTTTATTAACCCGGCAGCCGATTTAATTTCATTGTACATCAAATATCCTTAAACAATCTTGCCAACGGGTAACCCGGGGCTTTTAAATCCAAATCCAGGAAATATCCGAACGGAGTTTGTGCGGTTTCGTAACCGGCGTTTTTTAATCTTTCCTCCACTCTGTCGAATAATTCTTTGGAAAAATTTGGATCGGCTTTGCTTTCCGATAAATGATTGAACGAGTGCAAGAGTATTTTCTCCGTGCGGTTTTTTCTTGCCGCCCATTTCAAATTTTTAACGAGCTTGGTTTCAACGTATCCGGCATTTTCCATATCTTTTTCTTCCACTTGTATGAAACCTGTCAAAATATTTTCGTACGTTTTTTCTTCGTTTATCTCTTCAACATTTTCCAAACCTTTTTTGCTCGTTTTGTACCCGAACACATTGGCATAAATCATTAAAAGTTTAATGGCTTTTTCTCCTTATTTTTTGAACAGTTTAGAATAATGACTCAAATCACAATTACGCGGAATCGGTTCAGTAAATTTAATATAAAACCGACGGGAAAAGAAAATGAGAAAAAAAGATTTAACACCTGAAAACAAAAATATGGAAAACCATCCCAAATTAATTATAAACGGAATGCCGGTAAAAATTCACTCAACCGGATTAATCAAATACGAAGAGATACACCCTGTTCAATTTGAAAAATATTTTTACTCAATGTTCATTAAGTCGAAAAGCAAATATTACAATCCGGTTAATTTCCGTCATAACTTGGATCCTTCGTTTTGGCGGGATTTGCTTGACAGGTATTATAAATTTTAATTGTTAAACCATTGCGCTTTCAAGTCCGGAATCCCTTACAAAAAGGCATGTTGATTTTGTAAGTTCGATTGATTCCCGCATAAATTCGAACGGCAGTTGTTCGCCCAGCCCGAAAATATTTATATCCGCACGCGGCGCTTTGGAAATCGATTCGCGAAACTCACCTGTGATAACATTGAATTCAGTTAAAGAAGGTAATCTCGTTTGCTCGCTCAGGTTTTGGAGAAAGTTAAACATTTTCTTAACCGATTTTCTATCTTCGGCAACCGTTACCAAATTAATTTTTCCTTCCCAATTTAATTGCAGCTGCAAAGTGATAAGAATTGCAAGATGCCAATTCGGACTTTTATCCCGCAGCCAGAGATTAATATCTTTTTGCAATCCGAAAGCCATACGCGGATGATGTTTTAATATCAGAACGCCCAAATTGTTATTTTGTGCGTGGGTCACCAAATTTTGAATCATTTGATCTTTGCCGGAATTGTTTCCCAAAGTAAGGAAAAGTGCATTGGGGCGGAACACCATTCCCTGCAAAGTTTGGATTACAAGTTTGGCACCGTGAATAAAATCGTTATCTTCAATTACCGTACCGCTCACCAACAATTTTTCATCTATCAACGGTTTTATAACTTCATCCAATTCCTTTTTCGTTTCGTTTACATCGTGGTCTTTAACCGTGAAAGCAAATATACTTCCGTTGGGATAAGTTATATCCCTTATGAATAACAGCGAACCGGCCCAAAGTTTGGGATTTTCAATCGGTATTAACAAATCGGGTTTCCAGGCAACATTGTGGCGTGGAAATTTAGCTGCAATACGCGAAGCTTGTTCGGCCAAGAGCAGAAACATTCCGCCACGCAGATCGCCCCACTCCGCCGATAGTCCTTTTTTGGTTAACCAAACATAAATTGCAACAACAATAATAAGGGCGAAAACACTGAAGACGGGATCGATCAAAAACATTATTCCGAAACTTCCGAAAGCACCGGTAAAAGGCACAATGCGCGGAATTTTAAATGTAGGACGGAAGCTGATAATTTTCATGCTTTGTTGAATGAACACAACAAGGTTAAGCATTCCGTAAGTAATTAAAAAGAACATCGTGATTAACGAAGCCAAAGCGTTCAGATTTCCCAATAGCAAGGCAGTTATGATGATTCCGCCCGTTACAACGATAGCATTTCTCGGTTCGTTGTGAACGGTTTTCTGCGCAAAGATTTTATGGAAAGGGATTGTCCGTTGTTCGGCAAGGGCTTGCAAAATTCTCGGTGCACCAATCATGGTGCCCAATGCCGAAGAAAACGTGGCGGCTAAAATTCCAGCCAAAACAAGCTGACCGTAAAGCGCATTATCCACCAAAGCCATTTCATTCGTGCGTAATTCCCCGGGTGAAATGTAAAAAGCCGCCGCAATTGCCAAACCTATATAAATAACGTATGTAACACCTATTGCACTCAACGTGCCCAACGGTATCGATTTGCGCGGGTCTTTCAAATCGCCCGAAAGGTTTGCACCGGCCATTATTCCGGTAACAGCCGGAAAGAACACGGCAAAAACCCCCCAGAAAGATGCATCTTCAAAATTGCCGAACAATATTATTTCGTTACGGGGTTGATTCGGTGTAAGCAAAAACGATAAAATGGACAAACCGATTATTGCAAGAATTATATATTGAATCCTTATTGCAAAAACTGTACTTACATAAGATATCACCAGTAAAACCAGCCAAGCGGTTACGGCAACAACAAAATACGGATGATGCGGAAAAATACGAACCCAACCTTCCGTAAATCCGATAATATATAAAGAAGCGGAAAGCGTTTGTGAAATATAAAACGGCAGACCGACACTGCCGCCAGCTTCCAAACCGAGCGATTTCGATATAATGGAATAAGCCCCACCGGCTCCGATTTTTATATTCGTGGTTATCGAAGCCATCGAAAGTCCGGTACTTAGTGTAATTATTTTTGCAAGCGAAATAATTATAATTGCGCCAAGCAAGCCGGCGTTTCCCACAACCCATCCCAAACGTAAATACATAATTACACCGAGGATTGTAAGAACATCCGGGACAAAAACTCCGCCGAAAGTACCGAGCTTGGTTAACCTGAAAGAACTTTTAATTTTTCTTAATAACTCGCTCAATTCTTCTGCCGTTTGTGTACTTATTCAGTTTATGTAATTTACTGATTTCTAGCAATATTTTTCTGTTAAATTTTGATTTTATACGTACCAGGGGTGGGTAACTTAAACCGGTGAAGTAAATCCGCGAATAACGGTAATGAGTAATGAGTGATCAGTGAAAAGTAATCAGTTTGGTTTAAAGTTATCGATTTTGGAAACGGAAGGAAGCGGGAATTGATTTTCAAAACGAAGCAAGCATCAACCCGTCTCCACCACAACACACCGGAATATTGTTCAAGCCGGGATGGCGCATTGTTCCAAAACGACTGGATGCGCCACAATTCTTCCGTCTTTGACTCCGCCGGAGGTGGATAGTCCGGTTAGCATAAATAACTTGGGCGGAAAAGCAATGCAAAGTAACAAGGAAATTATATTGCAGATTCAAGCCAGCACTAACCCGTCTTCCCGATACAAGTACTAAAACGGGCTCGAATCGGGATGGCGCATTGTTCCAAAACGACTGGATGCGCCACAATTCTTCCGTCTTTGACTCCGCCGTAGATGAATAGTCCGATTAGTACAGTACCACCATCACAATTCCCAATGGAGCTTTCAAGTCTCAATTCTAATACCTGTCCGCCGTAGGTGGATAGTCCGATTAGTACCCACTTTACATCGCTCGACGAGGACATCTAAGTTGGTCTCAATTCTAATATAGTCCGATTAGTACCGAGTGAGTGTTCGTCATTCTGACGGGCACTCAGAAAAGGTCTCAATTCTAATATAGTCCGATTAGTACTTGGATTCTTTATCACTTAAATTTTTAAGATCGCGTCTCAATTCTAATATAGTCCGATTAGTACTATACATACCTAATAAGCGTAACGGCTTAGTATTACTTAGTCTCAATTCTAATATAGTCCGATTAGTACAAAAATGAAAGTGGTAAAGAGCAAAGTTATATGGTGTCTCAATTCTAATATAGTCCGATTAGTACGAAAAAATGAAAGTAAAAAAAATTGAAAAATTTGCGGTCTCAATTCTAATATAGTCCGATTAGTACGCAGAAAGTTTAAGGACATTAACTTTGCGGCGTTACAAGGTCTCAATTCTAATACCTGTCCGCCCGTGGCGGATAGTTCGATTAGTACTTTAGATTAAAAAAAAATTAAAATGGGAACAATAGAAGTCTCAATTCTAATATAGTTCGATTAGTACTTAGTAATGGATAAGAAATCAACAATGAAAGTTAGAAGTCTCAATTCTAATACCTGTCCGCCGGAGGCGGATAGTCCGATTAGTACCCGCCGACTGTCAGCGGAAACAAGGAAACAAATTAGTCTCAATTCTAATATAGTCCGATTAGTACTGTTGATAGGTTTCAAAATCGTGTCCATCAACGAGGTCTCAATTCTAATATAGTCCGATTAGTACACAATGCACTAATTAATTTTTTAACAACAAATAGGAGGAAGTCTCAATTCTAATATAGTCCGATTAGTACGGAATGCCAAGACCTTTGCAGAAAAGTATTTGCAGTCTCAATTCTAATATAGTCCGATTAGTACTTTAATTGAAAATTTTAAAAAATATCAATTAAAAGAAGGGTCTCAATTCTAATATAGTCCGATTAGTACGCTCAAAAAGTAAAATTATTAAATTCTGCAATGATGGTCTCAATTCTAATATAGTCCGATTAGTACCAAGTTGTTTTGACAACTTGCGACCCAGAAAAACTGCCGTCTCAATTCTAATATAGTCCGATTAGTACTCGTTACGGACTTGCCGTTCGCGGAAGAAGAGAGTGAGGTCTCAATTCTAATATAGTCCGATTAGTACTTAGTGTTATACACAAAGTATTGAAAAGCGAGTGGGGGCGTCTCAATTCTAATATAGTTCGATTAGTACCAGCCGACGGCTGGAAAGCAAGGCTTGTTAAAGGGGGTCTCAATTCTAATATAGTTCGATTAGTACGATTTATAAACTTGCGCCTCTTACAAGCCAAACAGCAGTCTCAATTCTAATATAGTTCGATTAGTACCGGGCTTTCTTGTTTTCGACAACATTGCTTCAACCTTAGTCTCAATTCTAATATAGTTCGATTAGTACTTAGTATCTGATGTTTTATACGGCAAAGTTAATGTCTCAATTCTAATATAGTTCGATTAGTACCCACCCCAAACGGTACAACCGGCAAAATCAAATATTGTCTCAATTCTAATATAGTTCGATTAGTACTTTATTGCAAAAGTTAAAAAAGAAATCGGGAATATCGGCGTCTCAATTCTAATATAGTTCGATTAGTACGGGTGCATCGTGGTGGTTATTTCCTTTGGTAATAAATAGTCTCAATTCTAATATAGTTCGATTAGTACAATGAGCTTCTTTTCATCTTCGCGAACTTTATATACAAAGTCTCAATTCTAATATAGTTCGATTAGTACCCAAGATTTTTGGCGAAAAGTACCTAAAACTTCAACAAGCGTCTCAATTCTAATATAGTTCGATTAGTACTACGGCGGCTGTATCGATATACAGACCGGCTGGCGGGTCTCAATTCTAATATAGTTCGATTAGTACTACGGCGGCTGTATCGATATACAGACCGGCTGGCGGGTCTCAATTCTAATATAGTTCGATTAGTACACACAAGGGAAAGGTAATTTCTTTGAAATCTTGAGAAAAGTCTCAATTCTAATATAGTTCGATTAGTACTTTATTGCAAAAGTTAAAAAAGAAATCGGGAATATCGGCGTCTCAATTCTAATATAGTTCGATTAGTACAAAATTTAAGGTATACAAAAGAGCCAGGCGCAGTAGAGTCTCAATTCTAATATAGTTCGATTAGTACTATCATTTCTATAATGTCATCACCAACTAACATACGGGGAGGTCTCAATTCTAATATAGTTCGATTAGTACAAATCGCAAGAGAATTAAAGGCAAGGAGATTATTGCAGTCTCAATTCTAATATAGTTCGATTAGTACCGGTTCTGGGGCTATATTGTATATTACAACGTCTCTTTGGTCTCAATTCTAATATAGTTCGATTAGTACCGAACCAAAGTTTCAGAACCGCTTCCGCCGTCCATTGTCTCAATTCTAATATAGTTCGATTAGTACAATTACAATCAGATGTTAAAAAAGCAGTTCGGAAAACGCTTAGTCTCAATTCTAATATAGTTCGATTAGTACTTTAGTAAGACACCCACAAAAAAGTGGAGAAGTTATAATTGTCTCAATTCTAATATAGTTCGATTAGTACAAATCAAAAATTTTCTTAAAGAGTCTTCCCAATTGGGAGTCTCAATTCTAATATAGTTCGATTAGTACAAATCAAAAATTTTCTTAAAGAGTCTTCCCAATTGGGAGTCTCAATTCTAATATAGTTCGATTAGTACAGAGGGACAAAAAATGAATAACAATGATTATAGGATGTCTCAATTCTAATATAGTCCGATTAGTACGCCGCCGTATGTGGTAGGTTTGCATATTATCGGAATTGGTCTCAATTCTAATATAGTCCGATTAGTACGAGACAGCATTTAAAAACTACAGAAAATTACCAAGTGAGTCTCAATTCTAATATAGTCCGATTAGTACTCTTTACAATGTCCTCAATAACAAATAAAGGAGAAAAAAAGTCTCAATTCTAATATAGTCCGATTAGTACCCGCTGAATTTATGGAATTATATGAACTGTTAAAATCCAAGTCTCAATTCTAATATAGTCCGATTAGTACGTAAAAATGAAAATTGGCAAAAAGAGATATAAAAAAAGTCTCAATTCTAATATAGTCCGATTAGTACGAAATTGAGGGCATGATAGCAACTAATACAGAAAGGGTCTCAATTCTAATATAGTCCGATTAGTACTTCAATATTATGCAGAATTAGGACTTCTTAAACAGCGTCTCAATTCTAATATAGTCCGATTAGTACCCATGATAATTATTTTTATTGCGATTTTAGATATAAGGGGTCTCAATTCTAATATAGTCCGATTAGTACAAAACAACCCCACAGAATTATGTGCCTCTTGAAAAGCTGTCTCAATTCTAATATAGTCCGATTAGTACCAGCTTGAATTTATCCGAATGTTA
>JALSTB010000178.1 GCA_026983955.1 Melioribacteraceae bacterium | reverse complement strand
AATTTACAAATTTTCCACAAAAATATTTAAAGCGTGTTTGTTTCTTCCACCATCCTTACACCTACGGCACGTGAGTCACAGTAAACATGACTCTAAAACAAATACCATACATCTGTATGGTAAATTTAATAAACGCAATATTTCTTTTCAAGGGGGAAGGGGTAAAAAAGTTGATTAAAATATTTTCCGGAGAGCTTCGATTACTTCTTCGCGGAGAAACGGCTTGGGAATGTATTCGTTGAATCCTAATTTCAAATATTTTTCACGGTCGCCGTTTTCCGTATATGCCGTAACCGCAATAACGGGTGTGTCTTTATAGCCAGGCAGACTTTTTATAATTTTTAAGGCGGCTATACCGTCAAAATCACCTTCGAGTCTTATATCCATCAATATAAAGTCGTAATGTTCGTTGATTAATTTCGGTAATGCTTCTTCCAGACTTGCCGCAAAATCGATTTTCTTCAAATCTTGCATCTGTTTTGAAAAGAGCAAGCGGGTATCGAGTTGGTCTTCAAAATAAAAACAGCTTAGATTTTCAATTTTAATTTCCGGCGTATCTTTTGGCTCAAGCACAATTTCCTTTTTGCTTTCGGCAGGTTCCTCTTCCGATGCGGCATCCAATTCTTTTTCGCTTCCGGTAACTTCCGTTTCGATTTTTTCCGCTTCCTCCGTTTTTGTTTCCGCCGTTTCCGGTTCTTCTTCGGCGGGTTTTTCTTCGAAGGTAGGTTTACTTTCTAATTTTGCCGGCAATGTAATTGCAAATTTTACAGGGGAACCGTTTTCCGTAATTATTTCAAACCCGGCGTTAAACAACCGGGCTAATTTTTTCACCAATTTTATTACTATTCCCGAAATACCGTAATTTTGCACTCCGGTAAATTCATTCGATATGAAAACGGCTTTTAATTTCTCAAGAAATTCATTTGATGCCGTTCCTTCGAAATCGCTGAATGTGACGATGATTTTACCGTTAACGGATTTAGAGCCGGCAAATAAATTACCGGTTGTGCTAACCGCTGCCGCTAATTTTATTACGGCCGATAAAATCATCCCTAAACGTTTTACATCGGTTTGAAGCTCCCCTTCACTTTCTTGAACAATAAATTTAACATTGTTTTCCTCCAAAAACTGAGCAAGGTTGTGCGCTACATCTTCCAAAGTTTTTCTGAGGGATACATTTTTCAAATCAAGTTTCAGTTTACCGGATTCCAGTAACGCGTATTGACTCGCCGCATCCATTATCTGCAGAAGTATTTTCTGGTTTTCCCAAATTATTTCAGCCGATTCCCTTTGTTCTTCCGTCGGATTTTCCAATCCCTCAATAATTTCGTGGGTAAAGCCCAAAATCACATTAACCGGTGTGAGGATTTCGTGAAACAATTCCGAGAGAAACTCAAAATCGAGTGCAGCTCCTTTGTTTGCCGTTCCGGCTTCTGTTTCCGGTTTTTCCGCAGTTAGTTTTCCGCTCTCGTTTATTTTAACAATAAAAGCGTAATATTCTTCATCGGACCTGTAAAGCGGAATCCCGTTTAACCGCGCTTCTTTCAAATCGCCATCGGCTAACTTAATGTTCGTTTCAAATGAAAATCTTTCCCTCCTGCTTTCCGCTTCGGAGAATATGTCACTCAACCATTCCCAATTTTCTTTATCTATCAAACTGAAAAACGGACGGTTATCCAGATATTTTTTTTCGTAACCCAGCTTATTTACCACGCTCTCGTTAACATAAGTGATGAATCCGTTTTTGTCCGTAATTATTATCAGTTCATCCAAATCATTAAATATTTCTTTTTCGGTTTTTCCGGTTGCGGTTACGGATTCGGTTTCAGCTACGGTTCCGGTAATTACGGGTTGCAGAACATTTACTTGAGCTTTCTTTCCGTTAAAAACAATATCCGAATTCAATATTTCTACATCAAACAAAGTTCCGTCTTTTTTCTGATGTTTGACCGGACCTATTTTGTCTTTTGCATTGAAATCGGCTTTTGCCACTTCGAGTAGAATTTGAACATTTTCGGGAGAATATAAATCCGCCACGGTTAATTGTTTAAGTTCTTCCGGTTCATAACCGTAAAGTTCCGCTACTTTTTCATTGGCTTCCAATATTTTTAGAGTTTCTGAATCGTAAACGTATACGGGTTCGGGCAATATTTTAATCAGGTGTTCCAACATATTTCCGGTTAAACTGTAATTTTCTTCATTGGTAAATGAAATTTCAGCCGATCTCTCCGGCAAGTTCTTGCAGTCAATTTCGGTTTCTTCATCAAGTATTTCACACTCTGCCGATATTATTCCTAAAACTTTATTTTCTTTACCCAAAATAGGATATTGAAGAAGCCAAAATTGTTGATTTGTATCACTTCCGGAAGTTAAATTGTGTCTGATTATGAAAACCGGAATACCGGTTTGTGAAACCAGTTGAGCGGTTTTGCTGAAAAACAAGCTTAATTTAATCGGTAAAATTTCGGCTTCATCCCTTTTGAGCATTTCGTTGCCAAGAACTGCAAATTGTTGACGAAATTTAAGATTGCCGATTTTTATTTCATTATCGGGTCCCTTAATCCAGAACGGTAACGGATAACCGTCAATCATCCGTTTGAATTCGTTCTCTCCGACCAATGTAAAAGGATACTCCGAAATTGAACCATTAATCAGATTCTTTATTTCTTGCGAAACAGGATAATCCGGAAAATTTTTACTTATGAATACAAGTATATCGTTTTCCGTTTCCGGAGGTAGAATAACAATTTGAAAATAGCGTTCATTACCGTCATCGAATCGCGTTACAATCACACGGTAAGTTTTTTCAATAAATTCCAAGTGCTTGCATACGAAAATTTGTATGACTCCACCGGAAAGTATTCTTTTTGAATTGCGGAAAATTTCCGGGGAAAAATTTTCATTTTGCAACCGGTCTAATTTTTTACCCGCGTAAATTTCATTGAAAAATCCCTCAGCTGATTTGTTGTAGGAAACGACTTCGAAATTTTCATCAATTATTACCGAAGGCGCTTTTACTTCTTCGTTGAGAAATTGAGCGATATGTTTGTTTATTTTACCCAATAATCTTAGTAACTTATTGTTTTTAGCTAAATTATCAACTGTACTTAAAGTTATGCTTTAAGTGCCAGATCTGATTTACCATTCAGGAAAGAAAAATAACTTGTTAACAATGAACAAATATTTCAATACAAACTATGTGACGGGAATCACATACCGAGTAAATTTTGAGGATTTACAAAAATCGAACTGTGAAAAACCTATTAAATTCTGTCGAAAACTTTGTCGTCCGGTTTCAGGCCTATTCCCGGGTAATCGGTCAATGTAATTTTGCCATCTATTACTTTTGTCCCCTCAAATGGATCGTTACTGATTAACAGATTACCGTCCAAGTCCGCCCAATCTACCATTGGCGATAGTTGAGATGCCGCGGAAATTGCACACGAGGTTTCCGTCATGCAGCCAATCATTACTTTCATTCCGAGCGAACGGGCTAAGTTAAGCATTTTATGAGCTTCGCGCAGTCCGGTACATTTCATCAATTTTATATTGATTCCGGAATAAACCCCGTACGCTTTTATTACATCGGGAATTCTTTGAAGTGCTTCATCGGCGATAATTGGTAACGGACTGTTTTCCGTCAGCCACGCTATATCGTCAATTTGTGTTTTTGGCATCGGTTGTTCAACAAATTCCACATTTTGCTCTTTCAACCAAGTTGCCATTTCCAATGCATAATGTTTGTCTTTCCAACCTTGATTGACATCAACAGTGAGCGGTACATCGGTAACAGAGCGTACCGCTTCAATCATTTCCTTGTCGTTACCTCTTCCCAACTTTACTTTCAATATTTTGAAACCGGATGCTTCTTTTACTTTTTGCTTTACAACTTCCGGCTTATCTATACCGATTGTAAATGTTGTGTACGGAGTTTTATTTTTATCATATCCCCAGATTTTATACCACGGTTGACCCAGTAATTTCCCGACCAAATCGTGAAGCGCAATATCAACTGATGCTTTGGCAGCGGGATTTCCTTCATCAATAGAATCAACATAAGTTAAAATATCTTCAAGCTCAAACGGATCTTTGAATTTTGAAAAGTCAACTTTGCTTAAAAATTTGGTAGCGGTTTCATGGGATTCACCTAAATACGGCGGCATGGATGCTTCACCGTAACCCACAACTCCATCATATTCCAATTTAGTTATAACAACCGGAGTTGTTGTTCTTGAACTTGTTGCGATTGTAAAAACATGTTTTAGTTTCAGAGTATAAGGTTTAAAGTTAAAGTTCATGGTTTTGTTCTTGTTTTGTTTTGAATTTTTCCTTAGAAGTTGAGTAGGAACCGTTTTTGCGGCAACCGCCCCGCCCAAAAGGATTCCGCTGTTTTTGATAAATTCCCTTCTGTTCTGTTTCATTTTTTTATTCTATAATAATTATTGGATTTAATTAATTTCACTCCGTTTTTCCCTTGGGAAGACAAAATTCTTTGAGCCCAAAGAAAAGCATTATATCTGTATTGATTGAAGTTATCGTCCGTTTTTACGAAGCTGTTAATTTTAACTTTTCCGGCTTCGTGAATGTATTTTCCGTTGCCCATATAAATTCCAACGTGGGTTACTTTGGCTTTATTACCGTTTTTGGCTTTTGTTCCGAAGAAAACCAAATCGCCCGGTTGAAATTTACCGAGGTTGATTTTATCGTCAACAAATTCCCCTACCAATGCTTGCTGTGAAGCATCGCGAGGTAAAATAATTCCGTTCATGAAATATACCGTTTTTGTAAAACCGCTGCAATCGTATGCTTTAGCCGAGGTTCCACCCCAAAGATACGGAATCCCGTGAAATCGTTTTGCGGTCTCCAAAATTGATTCCGGTGTTGCTTTTACCGTTTTCAACCATTCCCCAAAAATTCTTACTTGCCCTGATGGCACGTAACCTTCTCTACCGTCTGGATATTTCACCTTTATAAAATTACCGCTGCTTCCCTCATATTTCAAAAGATTTCCAATAACCAAATCCGATACCCGGAAAGATTTTGTGTTGGGTTTTGAGTAAGCAAACCCGTAATCATTAACAAAAATTGCTTTTTTCGATTTAAGATAATTGTTTTTCTTTTTTTCCGTGACGGGAATTATTCCTTCGTCGTCCACCCAAGAGATATAATCATCGGGAGTTTGAACCAAATACCAACCGTTTTTCTTTTTGTAAATTTTCACAACGGTTCCAAGTAAAGCTTGCGTGGCAAGTTCGGCTGAATGCTTGGGTTTGCTCCTTATATTGGCTACGGATACATTCACAATTCCCCACGTCTTCCCTTTCAAATCATCCATAGGTAGAATATCGAATTTTTTGTCGATATTTATTTTTTCCCTTTTCAAAAAATTGTTAACCTTTTCAACCGCCGCCGGATGGTTTGTTTCTATTTTCAAAATTGGATTTCCTTGTGTTTTTTCCAAAGCATAGTTGAAAATCGAAACGCGTTTGTCGGGGGCAAATTCGGTTTTAACGGAATCGAGAAATTCTGTTAATTTTTCCATATTTTCATTTTCCTTGGAACAAGAAGCGAACAATAAAAGTAAGAATAAAACGCCGTACGGTATTATTGTATTTTTCATACTATTTTTTTTTAATTAGCTTCTTAATTTAGTTATTTTTCAGAAAAATTAATTACTTTTGCACATGATTTTTAAAATTTTTCCGAAACCTTTTAGCTCGAAATTCATCGTATTGGATTAAACTAAAATACGGAGAAGATATGAATGCAGCACAACCGAAAGTAATAATTTTTACTACCCCAACTTGCAGTTTTTGCAATGCGGCTAAGAGGTATTTCAGGGAAAAGAAAATAAGGTTTAAAGAAATCGACGTATCCAGGGATCACAAGGCGGCAATGGATATGCAAAGACGAACCGGTTCATCCGGAGTACCAGTTATATTAATAAACAACCGCCCGATTGTCGGGTTTGATAAACCAAAAATAAACAGAATGTTAAACATAAAAAATTAGAGGAGATGTTATGAAAGTAAAACCAATGGACGACCGTGTACTTGTTGAACTATTGGAAGAAGAAACCAAAACCGCTTCGGGTATTATCATTCCCGATACCGCAAAGGAAAAACCTACCATGGGTAAAGTTGTTGCCGTAGGTACCGATGAGGATCTTAAAGAATTCGTTAAAGAAGGTGATAAAATTTTATTCGGTAAATACGGCGGCGAAGATATCACTTTGGATGGTAAAGAATACAAAATAGTTCAACGAAGTGATATTCTTGCTATTTTGGAAGACTAATTTTTACGGGGATGTGTTAGCATCCCCTTTTTTATTTTTGCCTCACTCTCATTTTTCTTTACCGGTCTATTATTTCAAATATCCTTCATCGATGATGTGTAAAACGGAAGACGTGAAAAGTCAAATGTGAAACGGGATGACACTGCAAAAACAAAAACGAAACGAAAAGCATTGTCATGCTGAATTTATTTCAGCATCTCTTACTTGTCATGCTGAACTTGTTTCAGCATCTGGTTGTGTTTTGAACTTTCCGTTTTCGTGAGAATTACATGGAGTGTAAATCCGTTCTTTTCAGATCCCGAATCAAGTTCGGGATGACAATACGAAAGCAAAGACGTCACCAAAAGCATCGTCATGCTGAATTTATTTCAGCATCTCTTACTTGTCATGCTGAACTTGTTTCAGCATCTAAATGTGCCTTAGTATTTTCCCGCTGTTGTGGGAATGATATGGTTAACGAAAACACAATTTTCTTCTCGAAATGATATTTTATAACTCTTGAAAACTCACATCTTTCATACAAATCATAAACGTTCTCCATTATCAAAATACCGTTTGCTA
>JALSTB010000177.1 GCA_026983955.1 Melioribacteraceae bacterium | reverse complement strand
TACGGTATTAAGCAAAATTGGCTTGCCCATCAAATCGGACTAAAACCCCAAACGCTTTCTTATTTGTTGAACGAAAGTAAAAAATTCAATGTAGATTTATATAAATCGATTAAAGAAATCATCAATGCTTATCAATACGATCAAGAACTTTTTAACAGCAGATTTGATGATAATTACGATTTGTTCGACGATGAGAAATTGCGTATCGGTATTGGCGGAAGAATAAGGATTTTCGCAAAACGTAAATACGGTACGTTAAAAAAACTTGCCAATGCAATGGAAATCTCCCCGCAACAACTACAACAATATATTACCGGTAAGCGTGAACCCGGTTCGAGAATTTTAATTAAACTTTTAAGACTTGGCTGCGATATAAATTGGTTGCTGAGCGGAACGGAATCTCTGGAATCTTTCAAAATTGATAAATTGGAGCGCGAGCTGAGAAAACTTCAAGAAAGTTTAAATCAAATCTCGGAGCTTGTGCGCAAATAATTCACACCACATTTACGCTTTTATTACAATCAAAATAATTCTGAAGAAGTTTGCGGTACAGAATGAAGTTTGTGGAGCTAGGCGGGCTCGAACCGCCGACCTTTTGACTGCCAGTCAAACGCTCTCCCAACTGAGCTATAGCCCCAAAGTTTTATTTCCGGTTGCTAAACTTATAAAACTCGTTTCTAATTGTCAATCACGCAATTCGTTTTCATTTAACGTGTACGAAAATATTTTGTTCCCGTCCTTATCGTAAACAGTACAAGTTAAATTCCGGTTTTTTCTCGGACCTGTAACTTCGAAAATTGCAAAGTTCCTTTTTTCAACCAGAGTGCCGTCAATTCTTAAACGGTTCGGCGCATTTTTAAATGATGTGGGTCCGGATGTAAAAGGTGAAATTGTAAAATCATACAAAGGGTATGTTCCCCTTCTTTCCAGCTTTGAAATTTCGGTTCTGTGAACATCACCGGTTAGAAAAATAACTCCGTTTATTCCCTCTTGTTCAATTAATTTCAGCAATTTGGTTTTTTCTACCGGATAACCGGAATAATTTTCTTCCGTTGGGGTTGGATTTAAAACTTGACCGCCGATTGCAATGATTTTAAAAGGAGCGTGGCTTGTTGCAAGGTTGTCGATTAACCATTCTATTTGCTCATCGCCAAGTATTTGCCTCTTGCCGAATTTCCTTCTATCGGGGCTCCGGTAATACCTGTTATCGAGCAAAAAGAAATCCACATCACCCCAAGTAAACATTGTTGTAGTGCCGGGTTTTCCGTTTATCCCATACGACGGATTTCCCCAGAATAGTTTGAATGCTTCCAGAGTGGTTTCCTTATTCCAAAATCCGCGGTCGCTGTTATTTGGACCGAAATCATGATCGTCCCAAATTGCATAATGATGCGTTGAACCTAAAAGCGGCTGCAATTCCGCCAACGATCTTCCATGTGTAAATCTTTTTAATATACCGGTTCTCGAATTCCAATCGACTTCCCTAAGATAGAAATTATCACCCAACCAAAGCATAAAATCCGGTTGTTTATCATTTATGCTTAAAAATATCTCATAATCGCCGCCGTAAGGTTTTCCCGGACGGTCGTATTGTTTTTGATTGATAAATGCACCGCTTCCGGTGGCAAATGAAAAATTAGGCGGATCTTCGCGCCATTGCCACAATTTCTGTGTTTTAAACCTGAGGGGATACGGTCTTTCCACAACTTTTCCGTTTATCACAACTTCATATTCATAAGTGTTTCCCGGTTCAACTTCATCGGCAATTAATTTTGCAGTAAATGCATCTTCCTTATTCGTATGCACCGAACTTGTTTCATGTTTCTTCTTTTTATCGTAAATGTGCCAGTATACTACTTTTACATCTGCTTCTTTCTTCGTTTGAACCCAGATAAGAACTTCACGCATCGTTGAATAACCCAGCATGGGCCCCGATTGCAAAAGGTCGTTTTGCCCGTAAATTGAAATAAAACTAAATACAAACAGAATTGTGAAAAATAATTGTATTTTTTTCATGACATTTTTTCCATATTTTTATTCAACAAGTATTCAAGTATAACTAAATTATAATTTTTCAACAAATTTTCCTCGCGAAGAATGAAGTTTAATAAAGTTTTGATTTTCTTATATTTTATTTTTAATATTATAATAATTGTAACTTCTTGTGATGATACAATTACGAATCAGAATATAGATGAGATTGTCATCCCCTCAAAAAATGTAAGTTACAGTCAACATATTCAACCTTTATTCAATGTAAAATGTGCAACGAGCGGCTGCCACGACGATAATACCCGGGCGGGCGATTTGAGCCTCACTTCCTATGCAAATACAACTGCAAGCAGTTTAATTGTTTCACCCGGATTGCCGGATAACAGCATACTTGTTTGGGCAATCGAAGGAAACGGGGCAAAATTAATGCCACCGATCGAAGCGCCTGTTACACCGCTGAATGATAATCAAATTCAAGGAATAAGAACTTGGATAGCCGAAGGTGCTAAAAATAACTAACCGCGATAACGGAATTTATATTCTGGAAATTTTTGCCAAAGAAGATTTTACCGTTTTCTCCAAAACCTTTTCCGGATATGTTTTCCCGGAAGGATATTATTATTACGTGGGAAGCGCGCAGAAAAATTTCCGGAGCAGAATTTTAAGACATCTCAAAAAAGAAAAAACCGTTCACTGGCACATAGACAATATTACAACCATTCACAGCAACTTAATAACGAACGTATATATTTTTATAAATAAAACAAAGGATTTCGAATGTCAATTGGTTCAAAATTTAATTAATTCAACTGCACTGAAGTATTCTGCAAAAAATTTCGGAAATTCCGATTGTAATATCTGCAGTTCGCACTTGCTCTACTCAAAAAAGAAAATTCCCTATAACCAGTTTTCCCGTTTATACCAATCTATTGTCCGTTTCAAGCCGTCTTCGAGCGATATTTCCTGACGGAAGC
Organism: Melioribacteraceae bacterium; assembly: GCA_026983955.1. Lineage (GTDB taxonomy): Bacteria > Bacteroidota > Ignavibacteria > Ignavibacteriales > Melioribacteraceae > BMS3ABIN04. The sequence continues at coordinate 27,594 of JALSTB010000177.1, read as the reverse complement.
CCAAATCCCGTTTTGCTTTTGAAACGTCGCAAATCCAATATTTCTGTACAAAATCCCTTGCTTTCTCCAAATTGAACGTAGCAGGTTTATTTGAAAACATAGCAAAAAATTGGGCAAATGCGGCAACGGTATAAACTAAAAAATGAGGTAATCGTATTTTAATTGCTCCCCTGCCCATTGCTTGTTTAATTCCTTCACTTATCCGGTTCCAATCGTAATATTCTTCCGAGCTGATGAAATAAATTTCACCGGTGGATTTTTCATTTATTCCAGCTTGATAAATTCCTTTTACCAAATCCGCCACATGAATTAAACTGACAAGTTTTTTATCAAAACCTACAATTGTCATTAATCCTTGTTTGTAAGTTTTAAACATCAAGTATATTTCCGTATCGCGCTCGCCGTAAACTCCCGGAGCGCGCGTGATGGTTACCGGCAATTTACTCATGTAAGATTTTGCCACTTCCTCTTGCGCAAGTTTACTTCTTCCGTATGTTGTAATGGGATGAGGTTCGGTCTCTTCCGTACACGGTTTGCCGTTTTTAGCCGGACCGCAAGCGGTGAGACTGCTCATCACCACAACTTTTTTTATTCCGGGATTTACTTCCGAAACAACCTCAAGCAAATTTTTTGTGGTTTCTACGTTTCCTTTGAAATATCCTTCTTCCGTTTTTGCTTTAACCACACCGGCAATATGATACAAGTAATCCGCATCTTTCAAGATATTTTTAAGCGCTTCTTTGTCGAATAATCCGGAATCGTATAACTTAACGTCTTTATTCTTCAACCATCTTAAATTACTTGTTTTTCTTACGATACATCTGACTTCATAATTTTTTGCGAGCAACAAATCAACCAAATGACTGCCAACAAACCCCGTTCCGCCGGTAACTACCGCAATTTCTTTCCCTTTCATTATTTCCTCAATGTTTTTACTAAATTTGATTTTATGCGAATAAGATTATAGTTTAGAAAATGGATTTATCAAAGTAAATCGAAAAATAACAAAAAGAACACTAAATTATCATACGGAGGAAATAATTGGATCTATTCAAAAAATGCTATGATTTCACTCGTGCCGATGAAGTAAAATCCCAAGGTGTTTATCCATATTTTAGAGCAATAGAAGAAAACGAAGGACCTGTAGTTTCAATCGAAGGCAGGAAAATCATAATGGCCGGTTCGAACAATTATCTCGGATTAACATCCGACCCAAGAGTAAAAGAAGCGGCGATTAAAGCGATTGAGAAATACGGTACAGGCTGTTCTGGGTCAAGATACTTGACAGGCACGCTGGATTTACACATAGAATTCGAAGAAAAACTTGCAAAATTTTTGGGTAAAGAAGCGGTTTTGTTGTTCAGTACAGGTTTTCAAACTGCCCAAGGTATAATTCCCACCCTTGTACATCGCGGTGAATATATTATTTCCGATAAAGACAATCATGCGTGTATAGTTGCGGGAAACTTGATTGCACGCGGTGCCACGGTTGATTTATTACGTTACAAACATAATAACATGGATGATTTGGAACGTGTATTAAATAAAATTCCGAAAGACGCTGCCAAATTAATTGTTAGCGACGGTGTGTTCAGTACAGGCGGCGAAATTGTAGATCTTCCCCGGTTGGTTAAGCTTGCCAAAGAGCATAATGCGAGAATATTAATTGACGACGCACATGCCGTCGGTGTAATCGGTAAAGGCGGGAGAGGTACGGCAAGTGAATTCGATTTGGTTGACGAAGTTGATTTAACGATGGGAACATTCAGTAAAACTTTTGCCTCACTAGGCGGATTTGTCGCCGGAGAAGCCAAAGTAATAGATTACATTAAACATCATGCACCGGCTTTGATTTTCAGCGCTTCTCCAACTCCCCCTTCCGTTGCCGCAGCTATGGCTGCACTTGAAATACTTGAACAAGAGCCCGAACGTGTAACACAATTAATCAACAATGCCGAAAAAGTACGTTCAGGTTTGAAAGAAGCAGGATTTAATGTTATTGACGGAAGAACCGGTATAGTTCCGGTGCTGGTTGGAGGCAGCGACGAAACAGCCCTTATGATGTGGCGCAGGCTTTATGATGAAGGTGTGTTTGTAAATGTCTTTATCCCGCCGGGCGTTCCGCAAGGAAGACAGATGATGCGTACCAGTTACATGTCAACCCACAAAGAGGAGCATCTCGATTATATTATCGAAACGTTTAAAAAGGTTGGCAAAGAACTCGGTTTAATTTAAATATTTTGAGGTTGAATAATGAGTGATATTACCGTTCGTCCCGTTAAATCCAAAAAAGATTTTAATACGTTCTTAAAATTCCCTTGGAAAATTTATAAAAACGATCCGTATTGGGTTCCTCCGTTGTTCATGGAAAAGAAAAGGATACTGGACAAAACAAAAAATCCATTTTTCAAAAGAGCCGATATGGAAATGTTCCTTGCGGAGAAAAACGGTGAGACGGTCGGTAGAATTGCAGCAATCCGGAATGATGTTCACAATGAAGTTCACAATGAAAATATCGGTTTTTTCGGATTTTTCGAATCGGTGAACGATCAGGAAGTAGCTGACAAATTATTTGAAACGGCGGAAAAATGGTGTAAGGATCAAGGTTTGGACGCTATCCGCGGTCCGGCTAACCCTTCCAGCAACGATGAATATGCGTTACTTATTGAAGGTTTCGACGATTCCCCCAGATTAATGATGACGTATAATCCCAAATATTACATGGATTTGATTGATAATTACGGATTCAAAAAAATAAAGGATTTATACGCTTGGAAAATTGAAAACGATAAGATAATGAAATCGGAGAAACTTCTGCGTGTAGCCGAAATTGCCAGGAAACGTTCGGGAATTAAAATCAGAACCGTCGATATGAAAAATTTCAAACGGGAATTGGAAATCGTGAAATACATTTATAACAAAGCCTGGGCGCCGAATTGGGGATTTATTCCGATGACCGATGAGGAAATCGATGCTTTGGCCAGCGATTTGAAACCGTTAATCGAACCTTCAATCGTATTGTTCGGTGAGATCGACGGTAAACCAGTAGGGTTTGCTTTGGTTATGCTCGATTACAATCAAATTTTTAAAGAGATGAACGGCCACCTCTTCCCTTTCAATTTCATTAAACTGTACACCAAACGTAAGCAAATTAAGTGGGCGCGAATAATTACTCTTGGAATTATCCCGGAATATCAAAAGCGCGGACTTGATGCAGTATTTTATTACGAAATTGCCAAACGCGCCGAAAAAATCGGGATTCTCCTCGGTGAAGCAAGTTGGATTCTGGAAGACAATGAAATGATGAACCGCGGCGCAAAAGTGATGAACGGAACATTATATAAAAAGTATCGCATTTACCAGAAAGATATTGAGAAGTGAGATTAATTTTACCGCTTTTTAAGGTTGTTAGAAATTTTTCAATTAAATTTAAACAGTTCCGTTAAATTTAATTTGTCATTTTTAGAAGCTTCACCGTGCGAATTATTAGTAGAAAAACAATGTGAATTGATGCTGTAAATGATTTGACAATGCCTTTTTATTATTTTACGTATGTGTTCCCGTTAAAATTTGATTGCCGCATTTATACTAAATTCTCCTGTAGAGGTTGTATATCGTTTTTCAAGTTTATACGTTTCATTTTAATGCTTTTGTTAATCTTATTTCAACGCGTAAATTACATAAAACATTAATACATAACCGGTATATGCAAAATTTTGAACCCCTTGGAAAGTAATATTCTCGATTCTACTCCCCACCCAACAAAATTTTATCGTAAGTGGAAATGTGCGGCGGATCGATTTTTTTCAGAATTTTGAAAATGTTTTTATCGGGGTAGTCGCTCAAATAATTAGCAATTTCCGCATGTTTCGCATTGAAAAACACTCTCAACAATACACTTCGTCTGTTGATTTTATCCAAATCCTCATTCAGATGCAGAACCAATTTGGCAATGTTTTTTTGAGCTTTTTCTTTATTTGTAAGATATTCATCGAGACCGTTGTAATGATAATCGAAAAAGTCTTCTCTGAATCTTTGCAAATCGGAATCCCTTAAATCCTCAACCAGCGCACGGCGGTTATATGTTGAACTGTTAAGTTGCCAACCGTCGGCATTGCTGCCTGAGCCCAAAACTGCAATATCGTAAGCACGTGCGAAATAATCGGAGCCGCCCAATGGTTCGTATGAATCCATATCGAAACCGATTATCAAATATGCGTAAAAATCGAGAAAACTGGTTAACGGATCGAAAACGGTCGGATCGAAATATAATATTTGGTTTTGCTCGTAGTTAAATTTCCATTTACCATCTTGAATCCTCAACATTAAGGTATTTCTGTTCGTTTTGTATATCGGTCGCTGACTTGTAATTACCACTTGCGCGCTGTAATTCAAATCGGATGTGCCGCTTGTAAAGAAAATATTAAAGCTGCAATCAATCGGTTCACCTTCCCATGCATCTCCTGTAAATTTGTTCTGATTTAAATAATCCTCAACAACTTTGGCAAAATCCTCCAACCGTTCTTTTGCTGCGGTTTCAAGTTTTTCATAATTTACAAAAACCCTTGCGTTCAATTCTTGGGCAATTACTGTTCCGCTAAAAAACAAAACTGCAATAACAAATACGATATGTTTCATATTCCGGTTCTCTATTGTTTTTGATTATAATAAAATAAAGATTTAATACATTTTATTCAAATCCGGCAAATTCACCGAAAAAACGATTTCTTTCCAATTATAGATTTAATTGGTTGAATTTGTTCCGCCCATAACTTTCCATTTGAACATTTTGACTTTTTATTCTTGTTGATTTATATTTAAATATTATGAAATGCGTTAGTCTTAATCATATCAATAAAATTTCATATTTTTTCGTTAAATTATTATTTATAATCTGTATTTTTTCAGTATTTCATTTTCACAAACTTTCCGCACAAAATTTAACGGGCGCTAAAAATTCCGCTTTGTGCAATTCCACCGTGGCACAAAGTAACGATGCATTTTCTATATTTATCAATCCCTCGGGCACGGCGCAATTGGGTTGGCGTGAAGCCGGGACTTATTATTCACCTTCGCCATACGGTTTGAAAGAACTTGCAAACGTAACTGCAGTTTATGTTGAACATACCGTTTACGGAAATTTCGGACTCGGGTTTTCCGCTTTCGGATTTAATCTTTATAAAGAAAACAAATTCGCACTCAATTACTCACACAGACTTTTTACCGGTTACTTTCTCGGAATAACAGTGATATATCAAAATCTGAAGATTCAAAATTACGGTTCCGCCGGCGCTTTCAATATTGTTTTAGGTGGAATTTCTTATATCACACAAAATTTGAGAACCGGCTTTGCCTTGGAAAATTTGCTACGCTCAACTTATGGCAATACAAAAGACCAAATACCAGTGGTTATTAATTCCGGACTGAGCTATGACATTCTTGAAAATGCAACCGTTAATTTAGCGTTGGTAAAGGAATTGGGTTACGATTTTTCAGTCAGGTTCGGCGCCGAATATTTACCGGTGGATTTTCTTTCTTTGCGGTTCGGGATTTCCGATTATCCGCAGATCTTTACTGCCGGTGCAGGCATCAATTATTCAATTTTCAGTATCGATTATGCCGTTGAAAGTCATCCGGATTTGGGTTTAACTCATCAGTTCGGATTTTCACTCCAATTCAGCGGCTATGAAAACAGAACAATGGCAATCAAAAATTATCTTTTTAACAAAAAATGAAACGGCTATTTCTGTTTTTACCGTTAATTATGATACAACAAATTTGTGCACAAACGGATTCGGTTTTACCGGTAGATCAACTTGTGGAAAACTTTCTCGAAAACTCGAATGATAACGTAGAATCTTCACAAATCTATTCTTTATTTGAATATTTGCTTGATAATCCTGTTGATTTAACTTCCGCTTCCGTATCCGATTTGATGAAAATTCCCTTTTTGGATTTCCCAACTGCGGAGAGGATTTTAACCGAAGTAAAAAGAAGAGGGAAAATCACTTCGCTGTCATTTCTCGATTCACTTAAATGGCTTAGCCCGGCATTAGTACGGAATATTAAACCTTTTTTAACATCCGGTAAGGTGAAATTGAATTCGGCAAAATCCGGAAACCGAAAAATGTTTTCCACAGAAATCAGAACCCGTTTGCAAACGGATTTACAAACCGGAAAAGGTTTTACTGAGAATAAATTTGAAGGAAACAAAATAAAAAATTACAACAGACTTAAAATAAACTATGCAAAAAAATATTTCTTGACACTTTTAACCGAAAAAGACGCCGGTGAAAAAACGTTTACCGATTTCTATTCCGGTAATTTAAGTTTTAATGGTACTGGATTTTTGAATAAAGTAATTTTGGGAGATTATTTAGTTGAATTCGGACAAGGTTTGGCATTGTGGAGCCCGTATGCCTTCTCCAAAGGAAGCGAAGCTGTCCGGTCTGTAATTAAACGCCCACGCGGGATTATCAAATATACCAGCACCGACGAGAACAGATTTTACAGAGGGATTGCATTGTCATTGGTTTCCGGTAATCTTCAACTTGCTTTGTTTTATTCCGCTAAAAATATGGATGCGTCGTTAACAGACGATTCAATGCATGTCCGTTCAATATCATACGGAGGTTATCACAGAACCGGTCCGGAAATTTCAAAAAAAGATTTATTAAAAGAAAATTCATTTGGTACTATTTTAATATTTGAAATATTTAACTCATTAACCTTAAGTTATCTTTATAACAAATCGAATTATTCCCTTCCGTTTTTATCAACAAAAGCGTTCGGTTTAAACGGAAATTCGTTTGGTTTTCATTCCCTCTCAATCGATTTTCACCGGAAATTTTTATCGCTCGGCAGCGAAATTGCCTATAATTCCGTTTCAGTAGCAAGTATTTTTAATCTCGGACTAAATTTAACGGAAAATTTTAAACTTATATTTTCATTCCGGAATTATCCACGTAACTATTATAATTTGTATGCAAACGGCTTCGGGGAACAAAACAACACCCAAAACGAAACCGGATTTTATACCGGAATGGTTTGGAGAAATCGATTTGGAGTTCTGAACGTCTATTATGATTTATACCGGTTTCCATATTCAACCTTCAACAATTTGTTCCCGGAAAAAGGCAGCGATTTTTTGATCGATTTTTATTCAAGGAAATTCAACTCAACCCAAATCAGATTAAAATACAAGCGGGAAACAAAGCCGGAAGATTTCTCCGGGGAATCAAGAAAAACATATACAAATTCAATCCGTGCTGATATTCTTATAGGAAACAACAATTTCTCCACAAGGAGCAGAATCGAACTAAAATATTATGAAACCGGAAGTTCCGGAACGGAAAGAGGATTTCTACTATTTCAAGAATTGAATTGGCTGTGTTGCAGCAAGTTGTATTTATCGGGGAGAATAATTTTCTTTAACACCGGTTCATATTCCACCCGCTTGTACGAATACGAAAAAAACATAAGAGGAATATTTTACAATCCGGCACTGTTTGGCAAAGGCGTACGATGGTATCTTCTTGCCAAGTGGCAATTATTCGACTTTTTGGAATTATCATTGAAATATTCCGAAACATACAAACCGTTCGAAAAATCAACCGGTTCAGGTTACTCCGCTCTTCCGTCGAATTTGGACAATTCTTTGTCATTACAAGTAGAATTGCATTATTAAAAAGTAAGTTGCTTCCGAAAATTCTTGCTAAAATCGATAACTCTATCTAATTTTCGTCATAAATTTTACAAATAAAATCGAAAGGAAAAACATGAGAACTATCGTAACAATGCCTGGCGATGGAATAGGAAAAATCGTTTTACCCGAAGCGTTAAGAGTATTGGAAGCTGCCGGATTTGAAGCCAATTACGTTCATGGTGATATTGGATGGGAATTTTGGCAAAAAGAAGGAAATGCATTGCCGCAAAGGACAATCGATTTGTTGGAAGAACATAAAATCGGTTTGTTCGGTGCAATAACCAGCAAACCCAAAGATGCGGCTGCCGAAGAACTGGATCCGGCATTGAGGGACAAAGGATTTGTTTATTTCAGTCCGATTGTAGGCTTGCGCCAACATTTCAATCTGGATATTTGTATCCGTCCGTGTCAATCTTTCGAAGGCAATCCGTTAAATTTTATCCGTAAAACACTCGATGGCTATGAAGAACCGCATGTAAATGCAGTGATATTCCGACAGAATACCGAAGGATTGTACGCTGGCGTTGAATGGACCAATCCGCCCGACATTGTGCGTGATGCGCTGGAAACTCATCCTAAAATGAAAAAATTTGCCGACGTACCTAGTGAAGACCTTGCAATTTCAACAAGAATTGTAACCAGACCCGCATGCCACAGAATAGCAAAAGAAGCATTTGAATATGCTAAAAAATTCGGTTACAAGAGTGTAACCATTTGTGAAAAACCGAATGTTTTGCGCGAAACTTCCGGTATGATGGTTGAAGAAGCACGTAAAGTTGCAAAAGATTATCCAGAAATTCAATTGTGGGAAACCAACATCGATGCACAGATGATGTGGTTGACGAAAAACCCGGAAGACTACGGAGTTATTGTTGCCGAAAATATGTTCGGCGATATAATAAGCGACGGATTTGCCGGATTAGTAGGTGGTTTGGGTTTCGCTTGCAGTGCAAATATCGGAAAAGAAGTTGCAGTGTTCGAACCCACACACGGATCCGCACCGAAATATGCCGAGCTGGAACCGTCGATTGTTAACCCCATTGCAATGTTTCTTAGCGCTTGTATGATGTTGGATCATATTGGTGAAAACGACAAAGCTGCAAAAATCAGAAATGCAATTGCTTCGGTTATCAAAGAAGGAAAAGTAAGAACATACGATATGCTTAAACTTCGTGGAGGTCCCGGTGTGTTCGAGAAAGGCGCTTGCACAACACAGGAAATGACCGATGCGGTGATTGAAAAATTGTCATCGTGAAAAATCAAACGTGGAACGTCAAAGAATAAAGCGAATAACGATGAATTTAATATGAAACTGGCTGATTATAACATTGAGTCTGTTGAACAACAAAATATTTAAATTGTAAAAATATATAATATATTGAATTGAATTATTAAATTACGTATTAACCGGTGATTTTGATAATCAGTTGAAAAAAGATTTTACTTAATTAACTTATTTTATAATTAGAGTTGATTTTTATGTTTCACGGTTTCTATCCGGTTTTTCTACTGAATTTTTGAACCATTACATGAGGTGAAAATGTTTGAAGAAATAAAAACCATTTGGCCGGAAATCGAATTAATAAAAGATGCCGGATTAAAAGAAAAAGTTTATAAATGCTGGGAATATGCAATAGAGAACAGCGTGTTGACAACCGGAGATTTGGAAAAAATACCATTCTCTTTGTTGATTGATAATTATGATATTAAATTTATGCAGCACAAACGGGCAGCTGTCCGTCTATCGATTGCCATAGCCGAAGAGATGCAAAAAAGTTTTGGTAACGAAATTAATATTAACATGGATTATTTAATTGCCGGCGCAGTTTTAATAGATGTAGGTAAATTACTTGAATATGAATTCGATGAAAACGGGAAACTGACAACAAGCAAGAACGGAAAACTTTTGCGTCACCCTTTCAGCGGAGTTTCGATAGCGGAAAAGTTCGAGCTTCCGTGGGAAGTACAACACATAATTGCCACGCACTCGAAAGAAGGTGACGTTGGTAAAAGAACACTTGAATCCATTATCGTTCATCATGCTGACTTTGTTTCGTTCGAACCGTTTCAAGATTCCAAAAGATTAAAAATATAACCGGTACAATCATTTGCCGGCATTGGAGTTATTTTAAATAATATATTTTTTAATTTAATTTTATTAAGTTAAATTATAATATTTGTATTTATCACAAAAAACATGAAAGGAGTTACCAGTGTCTCAAAACTTAGTTGAAAAAATAGCACAAAAGTTTGCCGTTGGCATTCCGCCGGAAAAAAAGGTTCACAGCGGCGATTACATTTCAATTAAACCGGCATACGTGATGACGCACGACAATACCGGCGCGGTAATTCCGAAATTCAAAAAAATCGGTGCGAAAAAATTTGCAAATCCGAGACAAGTGGTTCACACATTGGATCATAATATCCAAGATAAAAGCGAGAAGAATATTGCAAAGTATATGAAGATAGAAAATTTTTCACGCGAGATGGGTTGCGATTTTTATCCCGCAGGCCGTGGAATCGGGCATCAAATAATGGTGGAAGAAGGTTATGCGTGGCCAGGCACTATGGTTGTTGCATCCGACAGCCACTCGAATATGTACGGCGGAATCGGTTGCCTGGGTACTCCGGTTGTTAGAACCGACGCAGCGGCAATTTGGGCTACGGGCAAAACATGGTGGCAAATTCCACCTGTTGCCAAAGTTGAACTTAAAGGAAACTTAAAACCCGGCGTAACGGGCAAAGATGTGATAATTGCACTTTGTGGATATTTCAATCATGATGAAGTATTAAACCACGCAATAGAATTTACAGGCGACGGAATTAAAAATTTGTCTTTGGATCAGCGTTTGACAATTGCGAATATGACGACCGAATGGGGAGCGCTCGTCGGGCTCTTCCCTATCGATGAAATTACAATCGATTGGATTAAAAAGCGAATCGTGTTCGTTGAAAAAAGAGGTCTTGCCGGAGTCCCTTCCGATGCCGATGGCAACGGTAAACATCCGCGATTAAATGAAAAACACCTGCAAGAATTGATCGAAGAGTTGCCCGATCTGTCACCGGATAAAGATGCATATTATGCAAAAGAATTAACAATCGATTTAAGCACCATAGAACCGTTTGTATCCGGACCGAATACGGTAAAAGTTATGACTCCGGTATCCGAAATAAAAACAAAAAATGTAAAAATTAACAAAGCGTATCTTGTTTCTTGTGTTAACAGTCGCTTGGAAGACATTGCTGAAGCGGCAAAAGTGGTAAACGGAAAAAAGGTTGCCGATGGAGTTGAGTTTTACATTGCTGCCGCATCCAGCGAAGTACAAAAAGAAGCGGAAAAATTGGGTTACTGGCAGTCATTGTTGGACGCCGGGGCAATTCCCCTTCCACCCGGATGTGGTCCGTGTATCGGATTGGGAGCCGGACTTTTGGAAGACGGTGAAGTTGGAATATCCGCAACAAACAGAAACTTCAAAGGCAGAATGGGCTCGCCGAATGCCGAAGCTTATCTTGCATCTCCGGCTGTCGTTGCCGCATCGGCAATCGCCGGGAAAATTACTTACGATTACAAAAACGGTGGCGATCAAGTTCAAGGTATTGTAAAAACAAATCCGAAACCGGATCGCCCGAAAGAGAAAATTACAATTATCGACGGTTTCCCAACCAAAATTGAAGGAAATGTGATCTTTTGTCCCGCCGATAACATGAACACAGATGGTATATATCCCGGGAAATACACGTATATCGATGATTTCACCCCGGAAGACCAAGCCAAAGTTGTAATGGAAAATTACGATATCAATTTCAAAAATATAGCTAAGTCTGGTGATATCCTTGCCGGTGGCTATAATTTCGGTACGGGAAGCTCACGGGAACAAGCCGCAACCGCATTGAAATACAAAGGGCTTCAATTGGTTGTAGTCGGTTCCGCAAGTGCAACGTATAAAAGAAATGCAATTAACAATGGATTTCTTGTCCTTGAAGTGCCCGATTTTATCGATTACTTAAAAGATAAATTCGGCGGTTCGGAACCGACCATAGACACGAAAACAACCGCAACAATTGATTTTGTAGAGTCAATTTTGATTTTCGATGATAAAAAATTTGAAATTGAACCTATTGGTACAGCCGCTCAAGAATTAATTGTTGCCGGTGGTTTGGAAAATTGGGTAAAATCCCAAATAACCCATTGATTATAACACGGTTTGCTACCCGATTTATGCATTGATTTTGTTGAAGTACAGTTTTATAATGTGATATGATTCTTAAACTTTAAGCAATTTAAAATGCTTAAAAATATTATAATTCTTTTTTTTATATCTTGTTTCTCCTTTGCACAAAACCATATTGAAAAATATTTATTGCACCACGATAACATCTCTTTTCCATTAGACAATTCCGGAATTTTAGGAGATGTTTTTAACGGCGACAGTTCACAGATACGGTACAAAACCAAACCGGTAATTTTCTCCGCCGGCATAATGCTAAGCGGAAAAAACGGCAACGGTTTATGGTTTAACGGAACCATATCAATTTTCCGTTACAATGATTTTATTCCCGGTTCATACATAAATTCGCAAATGGATTCATTGGCATATCTTTATGTTTTAAAGAAAAACCAGAAACCTTTCGGTCCAAGTTGGAAAAACTGGACAAATGCTGTAAAATTAGGTGCTTCTTTTTACGACGGTGACAAAGACGGTCTTTACAATCCGGTTGATAAAAACGGTAACGGGACTTGGGATGAAAACGAAGACCGTCCCGATTTGCTCGGTGACGAAACAATATGGTGTGTGTATAAAGATGCTGCTTCACCGGAAGATCGCAGGTTTTTCGATATGCTGCCACAAGGAATAGAAATTCAACAAACTGTTTTTACAACCGGCTCCACACCGGAACTTAAAAATACCGCTTTTGTGCGCTACAAGATAATTAACTCCGGCTTTGTGACCGGCAAACTTGATTCGGTCTATTTTTCCGCGATTGTTGATGCGGATATCGGTAATTACAACGATGATTTAATCGGTTGCGATACTACATTTAATACCGGATTCTGCTATCAGAATGAACCGGATGAATTATTCGGGCAAAACACACCCGCATTATTGGTGTCACTGGCAAACGGTCCGTTTTCTTATATCCCCGGAGTGACTTTCGAAGACTTGAACTCAAATAACATTTACGATTCTGATGACATACCGTTGGATTCTGCTATTATCATTAAAGGAAAAGTTTTGGGAACCGGGAAAAAGCCGGGAGCAACAAATTTAGGCATGACCTCCTTCATGCAATATGTTAACATTTGGCCCACCGCATATCCGTATGACAGCCCCGTAGCTTTAAGAAATTTAATGCAAGGTAAAATTTATAACGGTAATTATATTGATCCTTGCGAGTGGCTAATGGGAAAAGTAATTAATGAAGATTGCAAAAATATTGATGGAAAATTTATGTATTCGGGCGATCCCGTTTATCTGAAAGGCTGGATTAATTCTACCAATATGGATCAAATCTTTTTGTTGAACACAGGACCATTTGAGCTTAAAGTAAATGAGCCTGTTGAAATTACCATTGCATATGTTGTTGGTGAAGGCGATTCACCGTTGGAATCGCTAAAACTGGCAAAAATCAACTCAAGAACAATAAATTTTTTATTTAGGAACAATATTTTCGAAATATCGCAAGATACAACTGCAAAAACCAAGAAACAAAAAATTATTTATGATTTTGTTTTGTATCAAAATTACCCGAACCCGTTTAATTCCGGAACCAATATAAGATATACCTTACATAGAAAAGGTTTTACAACATTGAAAATTTACGATCCATTGGGCAGAAAACTATTTACTCCGGTAAATGAGTATCAATCCGAAGGGGTACACACCGTAAAGTTCGACGGTAAAAATCTTCCGGCAGGTGTTTATTTTTACACTCTCACACAAGGTGCATTCACGGAAACAAAGAAAATGATACTACTAAAATAGTGAGTTAATTCTAAGTTAAATATTTAGTTTTATTTACTTCAATTTTATGATTTTTTATAAATAAAACTTTTAAGTTTTTCAATATTTACATCACCATACGAATACAGCTTGTTATCGAGGAATAAAGCGGGAACAATAAACGATTTTATATCTTTTATTTCATCAATATTTTTAACTGCCAATAACAGTCCGGGTTCTTCTTCGGTCAAACTTTCAAGTTTATCTTTAACTCTCTTACATACTGCGCATTGATTTGATATATACAATGTAATTTCCATTTGAAATACAATGTATATATTCCGTTTCTCCCCGTCTGTCGGCACGATGACAAATTGACGATTACTTCAGAAATTCTTCCAATTTGTATTTATTTTGAATTATTAATTTTCTTCTGTCGAATTTTATATAACCCTGTTCCCTTAAATCCGTTAAAATCGAGTTAACAGTTTGACGGGAACATGCGGTAAGCTCGGCAATATCTTGATGAGTTAAAAAAGGTTTTACCACAATTTCGTCACCAATATGTTTTCCATAATTGTCAGCCAATGAAAAAAGAAATGAGATAACCCGTTGCTGTGCATCCTTAAACACCAGTTCTTCAATCCGTTCACTGAATTTACGTAGTTTAAAGCCGATTAGTTTTGTTATCCTTCTGTTAAGCTCCGGATTTTCTTCAACGAATTTTCTGAAATCATCTTTACTGATAGCACAAATCAAACATTCATCCAAAGCAATTGCATAATCTGTTCTTTCGCCGTCGTCAACAAAACCCAACTCACCGAAAACTTCACCGGGATTTACCAATGTCAAAATCATTTCTTTTCCGTCGGGTGATGTACGGGTTAATTTTACCCTTCCTTTCTTTAAAAAGAAAATGGCATCCGAAGGTTCATTTGCAAAATAAATGGGCTGGTTTTTCGGAAATTCTTTCATGGAAGTTATTTTATTTAACTTCTCCATACTTTCCTTGTTCAAACCCTGAAATAAATTAAAATTTTCAAGGTACCACAATTTGGATTTCTCTGCCATACCGTCACCTTTTTTCCATAAAAATAATCTATTTTGTCTCTTCAATCAAAGAAAAAATTGTATACCCAAATTTACCCTTTTTTCAAAGAAGATTTGTAAACAAGCCGACAGAATAGATTGAGAGTATGATTTAACTTGTTTAAGGGGATGAGATGAAAAAATTAATTATCATCATATTTTTGATTCAATTGGGTTTGGCGAACGCCCAGACCTGCTGTACTTCCGGCACTCCTTTGCTTGGCTCTCTTGAAATGTCCGTTACAAATAAAAATTCACTTCAAATTAATTTTAATTTTAATTATAATAGTTTAACTGATATTTACGACAGAGACATAAGACTGAACGATAACACACGGGAAAGGATTACCCAATCTGCAATTTTGGAATTTAATTACGGACTGACTCATGAAATAACTTTAACCACACTGTTTTCGTACGTAAAACAAGAACGTACGATCTCGCCGGTAAGCGGAATTAAAAATACGCTTGTTACCAAAGGCTTCGGTGATATAATTATGCTGGTAAAATACAATTTTATTCAGCAAAACATAATTTCCCAAAATGATTTTAGTGCCGGAATCGGTTTGAAGATTCCAGCCGGGAAATCGGGAATAAAACAAAACAATATTTTGCTGCCGGCCGATTTACAACCTGGTACCGGTTCGTGGGATATAATTTTTTGGGGGTTCTATTCCCGTTCGAACATATTTTCGATGCCCGTTAACTTAATCTCTAATTTATCTTACAAACTGAACGGTAATAACAAAAGATTCGGCGTACAGTTCGGAGATTATAAATTCGGAAATGAGTTTATAGCGACCAACGGAATTATATACTTTGCAAACAAAATTTTCACTCCCACATTTTTTCTAAGAATCCGCAACACATCAAACGATAAATTTTCCGGTGGGAATATTCCAAATACCGGAGGATGGTGGTTTTATGCCGTTCCCGGACTTAATATTTCACTTTCAGACAACATCATAGTAAGAGCAGATTCACAAATACCGGTTTACAGATACTTAAACGGCATCCAACTTACTACAACTTTAACCGGTTCCTTGTCGCTGATTTACCACATTAATACGAAACGTTCTCCCAACATTTAAATATGAAAGGTGAAGCATGAAAACATATATTAAAATTATAATTTTTTATTTTTTAATTATATTGTCAGCTTGTTCCACGCCTTCGGAATCCGGAGACGGAAACTCCGCACAAGGCAAATGGCTTATTCCACGTGATGAAGTTTATGACGGCGGACCCGGGCAAGACGGAATACCAGCACTTGTAAATCCCGGCTTTGAGCATGCTCAATCAGTAGATTATTTGAAAAATGATGACTTGGTAATCGGGATCAAAATTGGAGATGAAACAAGGGCTTATCCTCATATAATTCTTGATTGGCATGAAATAATTAACGATGAAATTAACGGCTCCAAGTTTGCAATCACATATTGCCCTTTAACCGGCTCCGGTATTGGGTGGAACAGAATTATCAATGGAAATGAAACAACCTTCGGAGTAAGCGGTTTGCTATACAATTCGAATCTAATACCATACGACCGGGCGACCGGAAGCAGATGGTCGCAAATGCTCATGAGAGCAGTTAACGGCTCTTTAATGGGAACAGACATAAAAACCGTGCCCGTTATCGAAACAACATGGCAAACTTGGAAAATGATGTATCCCAATTCGAAAGTAGTTTCGAAATTAACCGGTTTTTCCAGGTCTTATGGTGTTTATCCATACGGCGATTACAAAACAAACAATAACAATTTTCTTTTTCCATACTCACCGAAAGATTCACGGCTTCCTTCTAAAGAAAGAGTATTCGGCATTCTAATCGACAGCAAGGCTGTGGCGTTCACTTTTAATTTTTTCTCTACAATCAATATTTTCAACACTACGGTCAATGATGTGCCGGTGGTGGTTTATGGAAATAAAAATTTAAATTTGGCATTTGCCTACGAAAGGAAGAATAATGGAAAGTTGCTTGAATTCAATTTAGCAAATTCATCCCCTTCTGCAATAATGCAGGACAATTTTGGAAATATTTGGAATGTATTCGGTGAAGCAATTGAGGGTCCTGACAAAGGTGCAAAACTCAAACCGGTAATCTCATTTATTTCATACTGGTTTGCTTGGGCGGCGTTTTACCCCGGAACGGAATTAAGGAATTAGAAATATGAAATGTTTAATGTTTATAATTACCTTTGGTTTCCTCAGCAACGTTTTCCCTCAAAATGAAATCTCACATATTTTGAAAGCATATCCGGACTGGAAAACAAATTTTTCCAAATCGAATATTGATTATTCGGAACTCATATCCGGCGGACCACCAAAAGACGGCATTCCGGCTATACTTTCACCGGAGTTTGAAAAGCCCGGGGAAGCTGCTGCATGGCTGGATGAAAAAGAACCATTGATATTGGTTGATATTGGTCATACCGCAAAAGGATATCCTTTACAAATTTTAATTTGGCACGAATTGGTAAACGACAAAATCGGAACAACACCAGTTCTTGTTTCCTTTTGCCCCCTTTGTTACAGCGCCATTGTATTCGACAGACGGATTGACGGGAACGAATTATATTTCGGAGTTTCAGGCTTGTTGCGTAAATCCGATTTAGTAATGTATGATTTTCAAACCGAATCGTTTTGGCAGCAATTTACAGGTAAAGCAATAGCAGGTGATTTTACCGGGCGGCAATTGACCGTTTTGAAATCACAATTGATATCGTTCGAAGATTTTTGGAATAATTATCCGGATGGGTTAATACTTTCCAAGAACACAGGATATAAAAGAGATTACGGTTCAAATCCGTATTTGGGATATGATAGTCCTGCACAAAAACCTTTTATGTTCAATGGTGAATACAAAAAAGACATTCCGCCGAACGAAAAAGTAATAGGCGTAAAAATCGGAGATTCTGCAAAAGCTTATCCTTATTCCATATCTATGGAAGAAAAGGTAATAAACGATTCACTTAACGGTAAAAATTTTGTTGTATTCCACAAGAAGGGCACCTATTCCGTTTTGGACCAAATAGTTATAACGCAATCGAAGGATGCCGGTTCAACCGGAATTTTTGATAGAACCGCAAATGGCGATACTTTAAATTTTTATTATATAAATAATAAATTCAAAGATTACGAAACCGGTTCAACTTGGAATATTTTAGGTAAAGCCATTTCCGGTAAACTCCTGGGTTATCAATTAAAACGGATCCACTCCGGAGATTATTTTGCATTTGCCTGGTTTGCATTTCATCCTTCCTCAAAAATTTACAGGAAAAGACCCTCTAATTAAATTTGTCAGTTGTAAAATATTATTTTACACTGCAAAATTTTTTCTTGACTATTTGTAAAATAATAAATAATTTATTATCGAAATTATCATGTCGGCTATATCAATATAGATTTTAACCCTTAATTAAGATAATGAATCGATACCTGACAAATTACTCACATCAAATAAACACAACTTACAATATCAAATTAGGAGACGTAAAATGGCAAAAGTTGTCATAATAGGGGCAGGCTTTGCTGGTCATACCGCAGCTTTATATCTCGGCGATGCTATAGGTCGCGAACACGAGATAACGGTTGTGAACAAGTATGATTATTTTGGCTTCGTCCCGTCGTGGGTTTGGGTTGGAATCGGTCATATGGCGCCGGAAAAAACCCATTTCCCTCTTAAACCGATATACGACAAATTCAACATCAAATTCGTCCACGGAAATGCCACAGAGGTACATCCCGATGATAATTATATTGTGGTAAATCCACATTCCGGTGGGGAGCCGGTTCAATTACAATATGATTATCTTCTAATAGCAACAGGACCCAAATTAAATTTTGAAGGAACACCGGGATTAGGACCTCACTTGGGACAAACTTATTCAATTTGCACACTCGATCATGCCGTTCAAGCGAGAGATGTATATCTCGAAAATGTAAAAAGAATGGAAAAAGGAGAAAAACGTAAATTCGTTATCGGTACCGGACACGGCGGTGCAACTTGCCAAGGCGCCGTGTTGGAATATGTAACAAATATTCATAAGGACCTTGTAAGACGCGGTTTGCGTGACAAAGCCGATATCATGTACTTCAGTAACGAAAGGGCTTTGGGTGATTTCGGCGTAAAAGGTTTGAAGGCAAAATACAAAGGGAAACTTACTTCCAGTGCCGAATTCATAGAAGCGATCTTCAAACATTACAATATCAAATGGGAAGTGCAAAAAGCCGCACTTAAAATTGAAAACAATACCATTTTCTGGGAAGATTATAACGGGAATTTCGGAGAAACGAGTTTTGATTTTTCCGTACTTGTTCCCCAGTTTCTAGGTATAAAATTCAAATACGTCGGAAAAGACGGTGAAGATGTTTCTTCAAAAATAATTAATCCGGCAGGATTCGTTTTGGTTGACGGAATTTACGGGCTCGATTACGATACCTTAGCCGAAAACCCCGATGCATGGCCATCCGTCTATCAAAACAGGAATTATAGAAATATATTTGCCGCCGGTATTGCATTTGCACCTCCCGGACCAATCTCTCAACCTCATAAAACACCGAACGGAACGGTTATTACAGCTGCTCCACCTAGAACAGGTATGGTTTCCGGAATTATCGGTAGAGTTGTTGCCAAAAACATAATCGAATTGATTAAACACGGTAGAATGACTCACCATGAACGTATGTCGGAAATGTATGCTGCATGCATTGCTTCAATGGGAGCGTCTTTATGGGACGGTTCCGCAGCTACAATCATGATGTATCCCGTTGTTCCGAATACAAGAAAATATCCCAACGAAGAAGGACGGGATTTATTCGTAACACACATGGAAATGGGTCTTGCCGGTGCATGGATGAAAAGAATGATTCACACTACTTTCATGCATAAGTTCCGCGCAAGATTAGGTTGGAAATTAATACCTGAATAGAGGAGGCTTAAAATGGAAATAACACAAAAAGACAGCAAACTGATGAATAACAAAATTATTCAATTTTTCAGATTCATTGTGCTTAATCTTAAAATACTTAAAGCTGTTGACAAAAGTAAAAGGGCTTAATTCTTTCTCGATTATTAACTGCGGTAAACCGCCGGTTTACCGCTCCATTTTGTTTTTGCAACAAATTTAATTATTAAAAAACTATTGTTTTTTTACTAATACTATACTAAATTTGTATAGTATAATTTCGGGGACCTGATGTTATTCTTATTCAAACGTGAATTCGATTTTGCAATAAGGATTTGCGCATATTTGGCCGGATTGTACCCAGAGGAAATTATTCCTATTAATTCCCTTTCAAAAAAATTATTAATCACAAAACCTTACACAACCAAGCTTGTTTATAAGTTAAAAAAAGCAGGTATAATTGGTACAGAACAAGGTGTAAACGGCGGCGTTTTCCTCAATGTACCACCCGGCAAATTATCACTTTTCGACATTCTCTCGGCCGTTGGATTAAGTAAAACTACAAGCGAGTGTATCACCGAAGATAATTTCTGTCCCCTCCCGGCACCGTGCAAAATTCACTCTTTCTTTATGGAAGAGGAAACACGTTTGCTTAACAAACTTAGAAAAAGAAAAATATCCGGTTTTGCTTTTACCGATTCGGACTTTAAGAAAAAAACAAGTAATAATTACTCACTAAACATAAAGGAGTAAACATGGATGCTGTAACAATTGCTAGATGGCAATTTGCCATAGTTACGGTTTACCACTTTTTCTTTGTGCCATTAACTCTCGGACTTTCAATATTCGTTGCAATTATCCAGACTTTCTATTATAAAACGGGAGACGAGAAATATAAAAAAATGACCAAATTCTGGGGTAAACTTTTTTTAATCAACTTTGCAATAGGTGTAGCAACTGGCATTGTCCAAGAATTCCAATTCGGAATGAACTGGTCGGAATATTCAAGGTTCATGGGAGATATTTTCGGCGCACCACTTGCCATTGAGGCATTATTGGCATTTTTTATGGAATCGACTTTCTTGGGTCTTTGGATTTTCGGATGGGAGAAACTTCCGAAAAAAATACACTTGGCCTCCATTTGGCTGGTTGCTATCGGTTCAAATCTCTCCGCATTTTGGATTTTGGTTGCAAATTCTTTCATGCAACAACCTGTCGGTTATGCTATACGCAACGGACGCGCAGAAATGACGGATTTCTTTGCTATTGTAACTAACGGTCATGTTTTGGTTCAATTCCCGCATGTATTTTTCGCCGGTGTTTCCACTGCAGCGTTTTTCGTTATCGGAATAAGTGCTTGGCACATGATGAAAAAAGGAAAAGATTTGAAATTGTTTCAAAGTTCATTTAAAATGGGTGCTGTCTATGGATTGGTCGGTGTTATTCTTGTAACGCTCGAAGGACATGCACAAGCACAATATATGACGAAAATCCAACCAATGAAAATGGCCGCAGCCGAAGCTTTATGGGATTCTGAAAACCCCGCTTCTTTCTCATTGTTCACAATCGGGGACGAAAAAAACCGGGAAGATGTTTTTGCGATTAAAATTCCTGCTTTATTAAGCTTCTTATCGTATAATAAATTCGAAGGAGAAGTAAAAGGAATAAACGACCTGCAAAGGGAATATGAAAAAAGATACGGACCCGGCGATTATGTTCCGCCTGTAGCCGTATCGTATTGGACGTTCAGAGGAATGGTTGGAGCCGGTACATTAATGGTATTGTTGGCGCTATATGCTTTTTGGAAAGTACGAAAAGATGATTTTAATTTCCATCCTACAATGCTTAAAATATTCTTCTGGTCTCTTTTCTTGCCTTACATTGCCAACTCAACCGGTTGGATATTTACCGAAATGGCACGCCAACCATGGATTGTTTTTGGTTTGATGAAAACAAAAGATGCAGTCTCCAATACCGTACCTGCCGGCAATGTACTGTTTTCACTTATCACTTATGCAATACTTTACGCAATCTTGATGGTAGCAACAGTTTTTCTCTGGAAAAAATATATTAAAGCCGGAATGACCGGAGAAACCGGAACCGATGAAAACGTTGAAACAATAATCAGTCAAGCCTAGGAGGGGAAAATGGATTTAAATACAATATGGTTTATATTAATCGCCGTTTTGTTTATCGGATTTTTCTTTCTGGAAGGATTCGATTACGGAGTAGGAATTCTCTTACCTTTTATCGGTAAAGACGATACATCAAGACGAAAAGTGATAAATGCAATAGGTCCGCACTGGGACGGCAACGAGGTTTGGTTGTTGACTGCCGGCGGTGCAATATTTGCCGCTTTCCCTCATTGGTACGCAACTATGTTCAGCGGTTTCTACCTTGCTTTGGTTATTATGCTACTGGCATTGATTGGAAGAGGCGTTGCTTTTGAATACAGAAGTAAACATACAACTGCAAAATGGCGAAACGGTTGGGATTGGGTAATTTTTATTGGCAGTTTCGTTCCTGCTCTTCTCTGGGGTGTTGCAATCGCCAATTTAATAAGGGGTGTACCTATCGATGAAAATATGAATTACACCGGTAACTTTTTCACCCTGCTCAATCCGTACGGTTTGTTGGGCGGTCTGGCTTCACTTACGGTTTTCACTTTGCACGGAGCTATTTTCTTAACCTTAAAATTAACCGGCAAAGAGCTTGAAATTGCACGTGCTTATGCCCGGAAACTTTGGCCTGTTGCAACCATACTACTTTTTGCATTTGTTATTTACGGCTATTTTGAAACAGACATGTTTTCAAAATTAGGTGTTGACCCCGGCGCTGTTCCGGTTATTGCTGCACTGGCAATACTTTCTGTTGAATGGTTACTTAAATCCAAGAAGGAAGGCTGGGCTTTCGTAATGACCGGTTTAACTATTGCTCTTTCCACAATTACTGTATTTATGGGATTATACCCGAGGGTAATGGTTTCAAGTTTAAATCCCGATTGGAGTCTTACAATTTACAATGCTTCTTCTTCCCCTTACACGCTTAAAGTGATGAGTTTTGTTGCTTTGATTTTCGTTCCTCTGGTTTTACTCTATCAAGCGTGGAGTTATTGGGTTTTTCGGAAAAGAATTTCGGAAAAGAAAGAGGATCTTGAATATTAAACCTGCTGATTTAAAGTTATTCTTCTGCAGAATGTCCCGTTTTGAGCGGGACATTTTTTTATTTATATTTATTAAATAAAACCAACCGAAAGTCTATTAAATGCACATAGATAAAAAACTGATTAATCTATCTCTTGGCAACCGTTCAGCATTTTTTCTAACGGTATTTTCCGGTTTATTAACTGCACTTTTTACAATAATCCAAGCATATTACTTAAGCAAAACAATAAATGAGGTGTTTTTAAAAAACTCCAACCTAGCGGAAGTAAAATATTTTATTCTTCTTTTCGCACTTGCCAGTTTACTTAAAGCATTATTCGTTTGGAATGAACAAAACTTCGCAAATTTGATTGCCGAAAATGTAAAACAGCAGCTCCGCAATAAATTGACCGCACAAATTTTTAAATTGGGTCCGTCATATACAAAATCCTCAAAAAGCGGTGAAATAAGCAATACGATTTCAAACGGGGTGGAAAAGCTGGATGCATACTTTAGTCAATTTCTCCCACAGTTGTTTTCTTCCGCGTTAATTCCGTTGCTAATTCTGTTTTTTATTTTTCCAATCGACATTTTATCCGGAATAGTGTTTTTAGTAACGGCACCTTTAATCCCGGTTTTCATGATGCTTATCGGTCGAATTGCCGAATCAATGAACAGAAAGCAATGGAAAACACTCAATTTAATGAGCGGATATTTCTTGGATGTAATTCAAGGTTTGGCTACAATAAAGTTATTCGGGCGTGAAAACGACATTAAAAAGAAAATTGCGGTCATAAGCAATCTGTTTAGAATTTCAACAATGAAAGTTTTACGTATCGCATTTCTTTCAGCTTTGGTTTTGGAAATTCTTTCCACAATCAGCATCGCAATAATTGCAGTTGAAATTGGCTTACGACTTCTCTACGGAAACCTTGAATTCCAACCGGCTTTTTTTATTCTTGTTTTGGCACCGGAATTTTATTTACCAATCCGTCAGCTGGGTGCCAAATATCATGCGGGCATGGAAGGAGTTGCCGCTGCTGAATCGATCTTCAAAATTTTGGAAGAACCAGTCCAAACAAATAATCAAAAGTCTCACGTTCCGTTTCACGATTTTGTTATCAAATTCGAAAACGTTTCATTCACTTATCCCGGGGGAAGAAATGCTTTGAAAAACATTTCATTCTCAATTGAGCAAGGTTCATTTACTGCTTTGGTTGGTAAAAGCGGAAGCGGAAAAACAACCGTAACAAACCTTCTGCTTAAATTCATAAAGCCTTCGGAAGGTAAAATAATATTTAATAATAATAACTTTAACGATATTGATTCGAAATTTTGGAGAAAACAAGTATCTTGGATTTCCCAATCACCATATCTCTTTCATACTACAATAAAAGAAAATATTTTAATTGCAAAAGAAGATGCCACCGCAGAAGAAATTATCAATGCTGCAAAATCTGCTGGTATTCACGATTTCATTTCCTCATTACCAGGCGGATATGAAACATTTGTGGGTGAACGCGGAACACGGTTGAGCGGCGGACAAGCACAACGAATTGCTTTGGCACGGGCTTTTTTAAAAGATTCTCCAATTTTAATTTTGGATGAACCCACATCCAATCTCGATCCGGAAACGGAAAATGAATTGCTTGAAACCCTGAACAGACTAACCGAGAATAAAACAGTAATAATGATTGCACACCGTTTGAGAACAATTGAGAAAGCCGGTCAAATTTTGGTTTTCTCAAACGGAAAGATAATCGAAAGAGGCACTCACAATTCGTTAATTGCCATGAACGGATATTATTCCGAATTACTCAAAACTTATAGCGGTTAAAATGGATAGAACATTTTTAAGATTATTGAAAATTGCAAAAGACTACAAACTATGGATGCTTGCCGCTTCCGTAATAGGATTTTTCACAATAGGAAGCAGTATCGGTTTGATGATGACCTCGGCATACATAATTGCAAAAGCTGCATTGCATCCGTCCATAGCCGAACTTCAGGTGGGAATTGTCGGTGTAAGGTTTTTCGGAATAGCCCGCGGTGTCTTCCGATACGTAGAACGCTATCTTTCCCATGAAACCACTTTCAGACTTTTGGCAAAATTCCGTGTTTGGTTTTACGAAGCTATAGTTCCGCTCTTCCCCTCAAAACTTTTGAAATATAAAAGCGGGGATTTACTTACACGTGCGGTTAATGATGTGGAAAATTTGGAGCATATTTTCGTAAGAGTAATTGCACCACCGTTTGTAGCTTTATTTGTTTTAATTTTAATGTTATTCCTTCTTGGAAGTTTTAATTTTATTTACCCGGTTATAATTCTGTTTTCTTTTTTGATTGCGGGTATTGGCGTTCCATTGCTATCTTACAAACTCAGCCGAAAAACCGGCTCAAGGCTTGTAAAACTTCAAGCAAGAATGAATGAATTAATACTTGACCAAACACAAGGGTTGGGTGAATTACTTGTTTTTAACCAAACCGGAAAATTCAAAGAAGAATTTGCCAATACGCAAAACACTCTTAGAAAACTTCAAAGGAAAAACGCAATAATCGGAGGACTAAACGAAGCGTTAATTGGTTTGATTATGAATTTTTCAATAATTATAATTTTAATTTATGCGGTTCCCCAAGTAAATACGGGCATATTGGAAGGAGTTTATTTGTCGGTTTTGGTACTTGGGGTAATGGCATCTTTCGAAGCATTACTTCCCTTGCCCACTGCTGTACAGTTTTTTGAACAAAGTGTTAAATCTGCCGACCGTTTGTTTGAACTTACCGATGCCAATGCAGTGATCGTTACCGGTAAACCGGATACTCGGGAACCGGATAATTTTTCAATAACTTTCGATTCCGTGCAATTTGGATATAATTCAGATAA
The DNA here is from genome assembly GCA_026983955.1 of Melioribacteraceae bacterium. Lineage (GTDB taxonomy): Bacteria > Bacteroidota > Ignavibacteria > Ignavibacteriales > Melioribacteraceae > BMS3ABIN04. The sequence continues at coordinate 1,924 of JALSTB010000177.1, read as the reverse complement.
ATTAATTTATGACAATTTGAGTTTTACTGTACCGCAAAAATCTTTTACTGCAATAGTCGGAGCAAGCGGAGCGGGAAAATCGACTTTAATTAATTTGTTAACAAGATTTTGGAATTATCAAGCCGGTAAAATCCTTTTGGGCGACACGAAGCTTGAAAATATTTCGCAAAGGAAATTAAGGGAATATATCTCTGTTCTTCCCCAAACAACCCACTTGTTTAATTTATCGGTAAGAGAAAACATACGATTTGCAAAACCGGAAGCAACAGACGATGAGATAATAGCAGCTGCAAAAAAAGCCAATATACATGATTTTATTCTTTCGCTGCCGGATCAGTACGGGGAACTTATCGGTGAGCAAGGTATGAAATTAAGCGGGGGCGAAAGGCGGCGGCTTGCATTGGCAAGAGCTTTCCTCCGGAATTCCCCTATTTTAATTTGCGATGAACCGACGTCGGATTTGGATTCCCTGACGGAACAAAAAGTTCTTAATTCATTATACGGTTACTCAAAAACGGCAACAGTTATCATTATCACCCACCGTTTATTTCATTTGGAAAATGCAGACCAAATTTTGGTTATGTACAACGGTAAAATAATCGAATCGGGCACACATAATGAATTGATGAAAAAAAGAAATTATTATTTCAACATGATGAAAGTGGAGAAGGAACTAATAGTCTGAATTTTATAAGATTAAAACCGTTGGAAAATATTATATTTACAACTCAATTTAAAATCTTTTTACGATGAATAAATTTGCACCACTTGCCATAATTTCCGCTGCAATTCTTTGGGGAGTTGACGGAATAATTTTGCGTCCTTCTCTTTATACTTTACCCGTGGCTTTGGTTGTATTGATTGAAAGTGCAATTGTAACGGTTTATCTTTCCCCCATTTTGTTTAAAAACACAAATGTTATAAAAAAACTTGGACTAACCGATTGGCTGGCATTTGCCGGTGTGGCATTGTTCGGCGGTGCATTGGGAATTATGGGTATTACCAAAGCATTATTTTATGTTAACTATGTAAATTTATCTATTGTAATTTTGATTCAGAAATTGCAACCGGTCTTTGCATTAACACTTGCGGCAATTATGTTGAAGGAACGGTTACCCGGCAAATTTTTCTTTTGGGCTGCCCTCGCTATAACCGGAGCTTATGTGATGACTTTCGGTTTTCACTTCCCTTCAATCGATTCGGGTGACAAAACCCTTGCCGCTGCATTCTATGCGCTTTTGGCAGCATTCAGCTTCGGATTTTCCACGGTTTTAAGCAAACGTGCATTACGAAACGTCAGCTTCGAGCTTGGAACTTACTTGCGATATTTGATTTCATCCGTATTGATGCTTTTAATTGTTTTGGGATTTGGAGAATTCAATGCAATAAGCAATGTAACCACTACTCAATTTTTAATCTTTTTGTTGATTGCATTTACAACGGGTGGACCCGCAATTTTCCTTTATTATTACGGTCTCAAAAACGTTACCGCGTCATCTTCCACTATTTTGGAATTGGCTTTCCCGTTAACTGCAATAATTCTGGAATATTTTATACACGGTAAAATGCTTAGCATTGTCCAATGGCTTGGAGTGGTCATTTTGATTTTCAGTATTACAAAAGTTTCCGGATTTTCTTATTCCAAACAAACCGAAAATAAGTAAAATAATTATCGTATTTAATTATTTTATTATTTAAATTATGGAATATTCAGTATATAGTAATTTTTAATTTCCGCTTTCACCGGCGTGACAAGAATTGTTGGGTGGCTCTTTTTTGCTTTCAGGAACAACTCGGCGGTGACAAGGCATTTTGGTTAATTTACAATTTTCACATGCGTTGCTGAACTTGTTTTCAGCATCTCGCACTTGTCATGCTGAATTTATTTCAGCATCTGATTGCGTTTTGATGTTCCCGCTTTCGT
>JALSTB010000176.1 GCA_026983955.1 Melioribacteraceae bacterium | reverse complement strand
GAATGGTAAAATTGTGGGAAAAGCATTGCAAACCGCCGATCCTTGTCCACCGCCACCTTGCGAACAAAACTGAATCTTTTACGATGCCTGAATATTTGGAAATTTTAAGAACAACAAGCATTGCTTCTATTTACATCCTGTTCGCTGAAGTAATTGTTTTACTCTTGATTAAGGGAAAAATAAAAGACCGTTCATTACAAGTATTCGCGTATGTTTGGGTTCCTTTAGCTGCACTAACTCAATTTTTTATGACCTACTTCCGGTTAAATTTGCACAAATCGAATTTGCCGTTGATGAATTTTTATTTGATTTTCGAAATGACAGTGCTGATTTATGTACTTTTGAGGATAAGGAAAAAATACAGAAAAAAAGAAATTAATGCGTTAATCTGGATTTCCGTTGTTCTTGTGGGAATTGTCCTTCACTTTTCGGATGCTCTCGATTCTCTGCACTCCGCAGCAATTTTGTATACAGCTATTGTTTATTTCAATCTAACAATCAGCTTTGTCGATTTGGAAAAAGCCAACAAAATTTACCGGGATCCTTACGCTTTAATAAATCTTGGAGTTTTTGTTAAAGCGGTCGGTTACTCTTATTTCACAATTTACAATATCGATTATAAATTCCCGCTAAGTATTTACAGTTCTATGAACTTGTTGGTTCAAATGATATTTTTCATGGCCATAATTTATTACTACAAGCACGAAGTGGCGGATATATCCGGGAGAGAAACATAAAATTTATACGGTGTGAAAATAAAAAACCGGAAAATTCCGAAGTTTTTCGTGACTCCGGAACTTTCCGGCATACAAGTCATGAAAACATATTTTTGAATCTTTCGTAATTGAAAATTCTTAATTTCGAGCCTTCCAGTTCTATCAAACCTTTCTTTGCAAAAGAATGAAGTGTACGTGAAATTGTTTCGCGTGAAGTTCCCGCCATATTTGCCAAATCTTGCTGAAGTGGTAATTTGTCAATTTCCACAATCCCTTGCTTTATTTTCCCGATGTCGTTTGCCAATTGTAAAATAACGGTAGCCACTTTACCTTCGGCATCTTTCAAAGAAAGTGATTTAATTTGCATGTCTGCGGTTCGCAATCTTTTCGAAAGTTCTTGCATCAGAGCAATTGATATTTCGGGATGTTCTTTGAGAAATTCGAGAAATTGATTACGCTGGATAATAAAAATTTCCGAATCTTCCATTGCAGTAACGGTTGCCGAGCGGGTTTGTCCGTCGAGCAGCGCCATTTCGCCGAAAATATCCGAATCCGTTAAAATATTTAATATAACTTCCCTGCCGTCGTTACTTGTTCTTGTAACTTTGACTTTACCTTTAACGATAATAAATAACGCCCCTCCAACTTCATCTTCCATCAAAATTATACTGTCTTTTTTGTACGTCCGGGTTGAACCTACTTGGGCAATTTTTGCAATGGTATCCTCCGGTAAATCGGAAAATATTGGGACGTATAATAAAAATTCAGTGGAATTTGACATTAGCCCTCCTTTTATAAAATAGGCGAATTGTGATATGATTTCTTATTTCATTCCAAATATATCGATTTATTTTAAAAATTCTTTAAAAAAAATTTACGCTTTGTTAAAATTCAGTTTTAATAAAAATTTGGATATTTTATTTTAAATAGGTTAATATTTTATTAATAGTTAGTGGCGCCGAACCTTCGTAATGATTGTTTACATTAACAAAAACATCAATTTGGCGCTCGAGTAGATCTTGGATCATCTTTGTGATTTGCTTTAGATTTTCATCTTGTGGCAGAACAGTTTTGTTCCATTTTCCACCGGTCAGTTTCTCAATTACCGTACGGTTTCCGCCCAACAATCTGATTACCGTTTGTTTGTTTATGTATTTTTTATATTTCCCGTAAATACCGGTTACAGGCGGCATGTAATAACCTTCCGTAAAAACATGACTGATACCGTGGGTTTCCAGAAACCGGAAATATTGTTCATTTAAATAATTAGGGTTTCTAATTTCGATTGCAACCGGGATATTCCGCGGTACATGTGTAATGAATTCTTCCAATTTCGATAAGAAGATTTGTTGAGCCGGCATTTTTTGTTTATTCAGATATTCGAACTGAAAAATTAACGGTCCGGTTTTCCCGCCCATCGGTTCCAATTTTTCGAGAAAAGCTTCAAACAAATCCACGGACAGGAAATAAGGATTTGCTTTTAATTCCCCTTTTGTATATTTCTTGTAATAATGTGTAAGAGTTAAACTGTTCGGAACTTTGATTGAAAAAAGGAAGTTATCCGGAACCGCAGCGGCATATTGTTTAACGGTTTCTTCAGCGGGCAGTTTCGGCGGTGTACCGGGAAAAAGCGACCAGAACCATTGGTCAACTTCCACGGTATCAAATTTTTTCGAATATGCGGCAAGGTATTCCGTTTTATCAAGGGTGGAATAAAGAATCCCAACCCACGAATCGTATTTCCAACTGCAAGTTCCTATCCGTAACATCCGGTTCCAGGTTTATTAAATCCGAATTTATAAAAACCAGGAATTAAATGTTACGGTTTTTCTTCCCTTTTAGTTTGATTCCTGTATTTATACTGGAAATCTTCTATGGAAAAGTATTCCAATTTTCCATCTACTTCCACAAGGAGAAAACCTTTGCCGAACATTTCCACTTTTTGGTAAGAGATGTTGGTCAGTTTATTACCGTCTTTGTCAATCAACCCCCATTTTTGGTCTCTCAATACTTTCGAAACCCCGAAGTTTCCATAGAAGGGGAAGATTGCATCGTATTTGGCTTCCGTAATGCATTCGCCGTTACGGTCGATGAAACCCCATTTACCGTTTTTCTTAATTCCGTACAGTCCTTTGCTGTAAGAAAGTGAAACTATTTCGTCAAATTCGAAAGGAGCAATCTGTTCCCCTTTCTGATTAATTAGCCCCCACTTGCCGTTTAATTTGGCCCTTGCAATTCCTTTGTAAAAATCTCCGAAAAATTCGAATTTGTTCATATCAAAATGCCGGGAATATTTGTTTTTCATTATAGCTCCGAATTTGGTCCTCAAAATACCAGTCGAAATTTATCAGAAAAAATTAAAGCCGGTGTGAGATGGAACACAACAAATTTAATTTGGTGTAATTTTTAACGCCGTATTTTAATTAACCGAAACGGATAATTATGTAAACGTTTTAAACTTATAATATTAAACCATATTTTCATCAAAATTCTCGAGGAGTTCCTTAACTTTGCGGAGGAACAACCCACCGAGCATTCCGTCGACCAAGCGATGGTCGTGGCTCAGCGATAAATACATCATCGGTTTTATCGCGATAAGATCGTTACCGTTGACTTCGACTACAACAGGTTTTTTAACAACGGCGCCCACACCGAGGATTGCAACTTCGGGCTGGTTGATAATGGGGTTACCGAACAATGCACCGAAAACCCCGTAATTCGTGATGGAAAAAGTACCGTCCACAACTTCATCGGGGTTCAATTTTTTATTTCTTGCGCGGTAACTCAAATCGGCTATAGCTTTGGCTAAACCACGAATGCTTTTCTCATCGGCGTTTTTAATATTCGGAACGATTAAGCCGTTAGGCTCAACTGCAACCGCAATACCGAGATTAATATATTTTTTAAGGATAATTTTATCACCGTCAATCGAAGCATTCATAAACGGATATTCGCGCAAGGCTTTTACCGCGGCATGCGAGATGAAAGCCATATAGGTTAGTTTTATTCCTTCTTCCTTTTGGAACCTTTCCCTGTTAGCTTCAATAAAGTTATGAATTTTCGTCATGTCCACTTCCATTACTTCGGATACATGAACGGATGTATCCCGGCTTTGAATCATGTGCTCCATGATTCGCTTGCGCATGTTATCCATTGGAATTATTTCGACACCTTCACCCTTTTCATAGGTTACTTTAGTTGCTGCTTCCACTTTTCCGGTTTTACGGTTATCCAAATATTTTAATACGTCTTTCTTTGTAACCCGTCCTTTAATTCCGCTTCCTTCAATTTTTTCAAGCTCATCGAAGGAAATATTTTCCTTCCTTGCAATATTCAAAACCACGGGGGAATAAAATCTGTTTGTTTTCGATTTATCGAATTTTTCTTTTTGTACCGGCGCTTCAACGGTTTTGCTTTCCGTTGGAGTTACTGTTTCTTTTTTTTCCGTTACGGGTTTGCCGGTTGGTACTTTTTGCGATGTTGCGATTCTTGCAACAATTGTATCGACTTCAACAGTTTCATTTTCTCCGGCGAGAATTTCAGCCAGAACGCCATCAACAGGCGAAGGTACTTCGGTATCCACTTTATCGGTACTGATTTCAAATAAAATTTCGTCTTTTTTTACTTTGTCGCCCACTTTCTTATGCCACTTGATGATTGTTCCTTCCATCACCGATTCACCCATTTTGGGCATTGGAATATCGACTAAATTTTCGCCTTCTTTCGCCGTTTCCTCTTCCTTTGTAGCTTCCGTAACAGATTCTTCCGCAGTTTCGCTTTCCGTATCCATGACTGCAACGACGGTATCAACCTCAACAGTTTCGTTTTCCCCGACCAAAATTTCGGTAAGCACTCCGTCGGCCGGAGCAGGAATTTCGGTATCGACTTTGTCTGTGCTTATTTCAAAAATAATTTCGTCCTTTTTAACTTTATCGCCAACTTTTTTATGCCACTTGATAATAGTTCCCTCGGTAATGCTTTCCCCCATTTTGGGCATTAAAATTTCTTTTCTCATAATTTCTCCCGTAATTGCTTAGTAAGCAAGTAATTCTTTAAGTTCGGTGTAAATTCTATTGCGCGTAGGCAACACATATTTTTCAAGATTTTCGTTAAACGGAATATGGGCATCGCGGGCACAAATTCTTAATACCGGTCCGTCCAAATATTCGAAAGATTTCTGCGCGATACGTGCGGCAATTTCCGCTCCGAATCCCGAAGTCAGTGTATCTTCGTGAATAACGGCAACCTTTCCGGTTTTCCGGATTGATTTGAATATTGTTTCTTCATCCAACGGAATAAGAGTTCTAATATCTACAATTTCAATCGAGTAACCTTCGCTTTCAAGTTCTTTAGCTGCAAAGTTAGTTTCATGAACCATTGCACCGTAAGTAACAACAGTTAAATCTTCTCCTTCCCTTACCACTTTTGCCTTTCCGAAAGGTAAGAGATAATCGGCATCCGGTTCGGGTGTAGCCGCATAACTTTGCCGGTATAAACCTTTATGTTCAAGAAACAAAACCGGGTCGTTCAGTCTCAATGCGGTTTTCAATAAACCTTTTGCATCCGCAGCGTTGGAAGGATAAACAATATAAATTCCAGGAATATGGGCAAAGAAACCTTCAATGTTTTGACTATGGTAAAGTCCGCCGTGTATAAAACCGCCAACCGCAACCCGGGTGACAACCGGAGCCGCCCAAGCATTATTGGAACGGTACCGGTATGTTGCAAGTTCGTTCCTCATTTGCATGAATGCCGGCCAAATATAATCGCCGAATTGAATTTCCACACACGGTTTTAATCCGGCTAGCGCCATACCGATAGCTACACCTTCAATACTGGCTTCGGCAAGAGGTGAATTAAAAACGCGCACGTTACCGAATTTTGTGGATAAACCTTTTGTAGCAGTGAAAACTCCGCCTTTTCCATCGGCAACATCTTCACCGAATACATAAATTTTTTCGTTCCTTTCCATTTCTTCGTGCAAAGCGTGATTGATTGCATCAACCATAACGGTTTTTTTGCCGGAGGGTTCGCTTTTTTCATATTCCAGTTTGTCTTTCAAACCGCTTTCGTCAAAAACAAATCGTACTGCCGATTCCGGTTCGGGTTCCCTTTGTTCCAACGCCCAGTCCGCCACTTTTTCCACTCTGTCGTGAATGTCGCTCTTTATTTTCTCAAGTTGCGCTTCGGTGAGGATTTTTTCTTTCAACAATACTTTTGAGAGTTTGTCGATCGGGTCTTTTTTCAAATCTTCTTCAAGCGATTCTTTCGGTCTGTATTTTTTTTGATCATCCGAAGACGAATGGGAAAACAATCGAACTACGTGTGCTTCAACCAGAACGGGACCTTTTCCGCTGAATGCGTAATCGTATGCTTTGCGTGCAACTTCTTTCATATTTAAATAATCCGTTCCGTCAACATTTAATCTTAACAAGTTTTCATATCCTTTCATCATTTCCACAACCGAGTGGTTTTTGCCTGCGGTTTGCTCTTCCACGGGAACTGAGATTGCCCATTTATTGTTTTGGATTACAAAGATAACCGGCAATTTTTCACGTGCCGCCCAGTTAGCGGCTTCGTGGAATTCACCTTGACTTGTAGTTCCTTCGCCTGCGCTAACGTACACCACACGGTTATCGTTTTCTTTTCTAAATGCCATTGCGGTTCCGACGGCTTGCAAAAATTGTGTGCCCGTTGGACTCGATTGCGATGGAATATTAAACTCTTTCGAGCCCCAATGATTCGGCATTTGTCTTCCCCCGTTTGCCGGATCGTCCGCCTTTCCAAGCATTTCCAGCATAATATTTTCGGGTGTTACGCCCAATGCAAGCAGTACGGCTTGATCGCGGTAGTACGGATATGCCCAATCGTGTTTGGGTTTTAATACTTCCCCGAATGCAACTTGTGTTGCTTCGTGACCTGCACCGGCAATAATAAAATGTGCTTTCCCTTGTTTTAACAAAGTGAGTACTTTGTGATCGATCGTGCGGGAAAGTATCATTGTTTTCAAGGCATTGATTAATTCTTCGTTCGAAAATCCCTTTAATTTATTTGCCGCTTTCGATTGTTTTCTTTTTGTTACTGTGTTATCTCTTGCCATTTTTAATTTCCTTTTGGTCTTGATTTTATTTTATGTTTGAACCATGTATTGTAATAAGTCAACCGTTTCAAAGTTATTGTATTTAAAATAATTTACAAATTGTGAACTTATTTTTTCTTTCACTTCTTGAATTTCAAATTCTATTCCGAGTTCGGCTTGCAATGAGGTAACTTCTTTATCTTTGATTCCGCAAGGAATTATTCCGCCGAACATTTTTAAATCGGTGTTTACATTAAATGCAAAGCCGTGCATTGTAATCCAATTTTTCACCTTAATACCGATAGCACAAATTTTTCTGTCTTCAATCCAAACTCCGGTATATTTTTCCTTCCGCGTGCATTCCAAACCGTATTCCCTGCAAACCCGGATGATAATCTCTTCCAGTGCGCGCAAGTATTTTCCGGTATCTTTTTGCCAGTTAGCCAGATTCAAAACCGGATACCCTACAATTTGTCCCGGTCCGTGATATGTAATATCACCGCCTCTGTCGATATCGAAAACCGAGATATTATTTTCTTTCAAAAATTCATCGCTGCCAATCAAATTTTTCCGGTTGGCGGTTTTACCCAAAGTATATGTATGCGGATGTTCCACCAGCAGCAAAATATCTTCTTTTGAATCCAGTTGTCTCTCCTCGAAAAGCTGCCGCTGTAGATGCCAGGCTTTCTCATACCGCATCGTACCCAAATCGCTTATCAATAATTTTCTATATGTGGATTGATTCGTCATAAGCATTTCCCGCCGCTTCCATAATCATTTCCGACAGGGTCGGATGAGCATGAACGGTTTTAACAATGGTTTCGTAATCTGCTTCAAGCTCCTTTGCAATTCCGAGTTCGGCAATTAACTCGGTTGCTTCGGCACCAATTATGTGGGCGCCGAGAAGCTCTCCGTACTTTTCATCGAAAATTAATTTTACAAATCCTTCACGGTCGCCTGCTGCAGTTGCTTTTCCACTTGCGGAATAAGGGAATTTCCCTACTTTAATTTTGTAACCTTGTTCCACAGCTTTTTCTTCTGTTAATCCAATGCTTGCAACTTGCGGGTGAGTGTAAGTGCAACCCGGAATCGAATTGTAATCGATTGCCGGAGGATTTAAGCCTTTGATATTTTCAACGCAATGAATTCCTTCCGCCGAAGCTACGTGTGCAAGTAAAGGCGGACCGGTAACATCGCCGATTGCATAAATATTTTTGATGTTAGTTTCGAATGTTTCTTTGTTAACTTTAATAAAACCGCGCTCCGTTTCCACACCAATATTTTCCAATCCGATGTTCTCAATATTTCCAACAACACCAATTGCGGAAAGAACAATATCTGATTGCAATTTTTGTTTACCTCCGGAGTTTTCAATTTCAACGGTTACTTTTTTTCCTTTTTTGCCAACCTTCAAAACTTTGGTGGAAGTGTGAATTTCAATTCCCCTTTTTTTGAAACTGTTTGCCAAAGCGACGGAAACTTCTTTATCTTCGAGCGGGACAATGTTATCCAGCATTTCAATAATTGTTACTTTGGTTCCAAGTACATTGTAGAAATAGGCAAACTCAACGCCGATTGCACCGGCGCCGATTATTATCATTTCTCCGGGCAATTGTGAAAGGGTCATTGCTTCTTTGCTGGTAATAATTTTTTCACGGTCGACCGGAATAATATCCAATTCACGCGGTCGACCGCCAGTGGAAATTATTAATTTATCAAATTCAATTTCCGCTACGCTGTTCCCGTCTTCATCCGAAACGATAACGCCGTTCTTTCCGGTAATTACACCGAAACCTTTGATAACATCAATTTTGTTTTTGCGCATTAGGTATTCTACGCCTTTCGTTACCCGCTTCGAGACGTTGCGGCTTCTTTTGATAATTTTATTGAAATCAAACGACAAACCTTCAACTTTCAGACCGAAATCGCCAGCGTGGTTTTTCATGGTATCGTAAAGTTCCGCACTCTTCAACAAAGCTTTGGTTGGAATGCAGCCCCAGTTAAGACAAATCCCGCCGAGATTTTCTTTTTCTATCAGAGCGGTTTTAAAACCGAGTTGCGCCGCACGAATAGCGGCAACATATCCACCGGGTCCGCCACCCAAAACAACAATATCGTATTTTTTATTCATACAAAAAGTCCATTTTTATGATAATTATTGCAAATATAGTTACAAATTCGATTAAATGAAAAAATAAGATTTTAATTTGCAAAAAGTGATACAAGTTTAGCTTTCCGTTAAACGGGATTAACCCAAAAACACAATAAGAAAAACACCGGTACTCATTATGAATGCACCGGCTAATCTGCTTTTTATATTTCCTTCGTTAAAAAAAATTTTACCGAGAACAACCGAAATCAGACCGGACAATCTTTTCAGGGCAATTACGTAAACAACATACGTCATGGAAATTGCAAACAAATGAAAAATAAACATCGATGCGGTAAACATGCTAATAATCAATAAATTTTTTATCCCTTTTTTATCCCCTTTCTTCAACATCAAATGATTTTTCTTGAAAATATTGATTAATGTAAAAGATGAAAATAAAAATATGTTCGCTAAAACAATATGCTGCATCACGGAAGAATTTTGAATTGCCACTTTATCGAAATTTGAAGAAAAGCTGAACAAAAAAGCCACAAGCAACATCAACCGCGTGCCTTTTTGAGTAAATATTGATTTGAACGGAGCCCAAAAATCGTGTTTGTTTTCCGAATGTAAAATATATGAACCGGCAACAACCAGTAAAACTCCGGCAACACCGTATTTGTTCGGGAATTCGCCAACTATTAACGGACTGGTAATCAAGAGGAAAACCGGAGTAAAGCTAAGCATCGGCATGACAACCGAAATATCGCCTTCTTTTATAGCTTTCATGTACAGAACAGTTGTTACAACATTTATCAGCCAAGTGCCGGTAAACCCAAGCACAAATTTCGTATTAATTTGAATATCGATAAAAAACAGAAAAGGGGAAAAAATTAATACGGGTATGAAATTGTTAGCCCAAGCAATAATAAAAGGGTTGTAATCCGCAGATGCTTTTTTGGCGAACACGCTTCTAAAAGCATCCGCCACTGGGTTTAATAAGGCAAACAGCAACCACATTGCAGTTAAACGTTATCCAGTAACATAAAACTTCTTGATTTGGTTTTGGAATTATTTTCCGGATTTTTATCAATATAATTGCAAATTTTTTGCAACGGACAAATTCCGCACGCCGGATTTTTGGGTTTGCATATTTCCCTTCCCAAACGGATTAAGTTTGTGTGAAACGAATGTGCAATTCCCTTAGGAAAATTTTCATTCAACAGAAAAAATGTTTTGTCCGGCGTAGAAGCCTTCACAATTCCGATTCTATTTACCGTACGGTGAACGTGAGTATCAACCGGGCATACATCCTTATCGAATGCAAAAAGCAAAACGCAACTTGCCGTTTTTACTCCCACGCCTTTGTATTCCGTTAATTTCTTAATTGCGGAAAGATTGTCCATGCCTTCAACAAATTTCAAATCGATGGAAGATTTTTCTTTATAAACGGAATCGATAAAATTCTTAATTGCCCTCGACTTTTGTTTACCCAAACCGGCAATTTTAATCAACCGCTCAATTTTTTGCACCGGCACTTTTAGCAGCATTTTCCAATCGGGATATTCTTTTTTAAGATTTTTATATGCTTCGTATGAATTGCCATCGTTTGTATTTTGGGAAAGAATTGTTGCAATCAACAAATCAACCGGATCGGGCAGTTGCCGGTTTCTGTAAGGTTTACCGAATTTTTTCAGAAGCAACGAGTTTACTTTCCGGATTAACTTATTTTTTTCTTTTACATTCATAAAAAATTCCAAGTCATAAAAAAAAGGAGCATTCGCTCCTTTTCGTTTAAATATTTTGTTAAAATTAAAATATTAAACCCAAATCAAAAAATTGCACATTTTCCAAGCGCCCGTAATCTGCATAGCCGTAATTAATGTAAACACCAAGATTATCGTTAAACCTGTAATTCAGACCGGCACCAAGAGTAAGACCCTGCACGGAATTATTTAAGAATAACGATTTATAACCGACGCGGAAAAATATCATTTCATTGTAAGCAAATTCGAGTCCGCTGTTTACGTACTCGGAATTATCATTGGGATGATTTGCATCCACCGCAGCTGTAATTCTGACATATCTTTCCCTCACCACATCCATCGCCAAACCGATTCTGAAAGTAAGCGGTAAATCGAAATCGTTCATTCTGTATTTTGCGGGAATGTTATTCGGTCCGGTATCCGGATTATCGTTAGGGTCATCGTTAAACAGAATATCGCGTCCGTCCAATTGCATTTTGGAACCGAAATTTGTAATTGCCGCTCCAATCATCAAATCGTTAAAAGGGGTTCTGTACAGCGTTCCCACGTCGATGGCAAACCCGGAAGCGCTGGTATTCCATATTGCTTCACGGATATACTTAAAGTTAAAACCAATCGAAAACCTGTCGGTAAGCTGGCGCGCATAACCGACACCGATTGCAAGTGAACTGGCATCCCAAACACGACCGTCGCCTTCGGGATTTTCGAAGGTTCTTACCTTTTCTTCCGGAACGCTGAAATTAGTAAGAGTACCGGAAATAGTTCCCAAACCTTCTATTTTCGTTGCCACACCTGCAAAATCGTAACTCATTTCCGCTAGCCAGTTGGCATGATTAAAAGTAACTTCGGAAGAGTTGGGACTGCTGGCAATACCGGCGGGATTCCAATACAACGAATAAATATCGGTTCCGAAACCGGCATAGGCACCGCCCATTGCAATTGCCCGCGCACCGGCTCCAATTTTCAAAAATTGTCCGGCGGTTGTTCCAACTTTCGATGTACTTCTGAATAATTGAGCTTCCGATGTTTGAAACAATCCGGATATTAAAATTATAACCGTCAAGTGAATAAATATTTTTTTCATAAAATTAATCCTCCGATAAATAAACAGAATCATACGGATTCCATTATTTTATTAGTGCAAATCTTCCTATTTTTTCTCCTACGCCGGGTGCATCCACGTGATAAATATAAACTCCGTATGCAACCCTCTGACCTTCAAACGATAATAAATCCCATGTTGCCATATTCGACATATCGTCCTTTTCGATTGTTTGTACAAGTTCGCCTGTAATCGTATAAATTCTGATTGTACACGTAGGCGGTAAGTTCCGGAATTGAATTACTTTATCTCCGCGTTTATCCGCAGAACGACCGGGTTCTTCGGCAATACTGTAAGCAACATAGGGATTCGGCACAACGTAAACATTATCGAGCTGCGGTTTTGCTTTCGCACCGCTGAATTTTACCGGTTTGGTTTCGAACGTATATTTGTCACCGGCTTTGAACGGTTTTTTCGTTCTAACGGTGTAAACGTCGCCCTCCTGAGGTAATTTCGGAGTAACGTTCGAATCGCTGGGCAATGAAAATTCTAGATAATACGAGCTTTCGGTGGGACCGGCGTTGGTTGCCCGCAAAATAATACCGTCGCCCCAATCCCATCTTCCATTGCCTTTTGTATCTTTCTGTTCGACAACGAAGAAGTTACCCGGGACGTCTTCTGTAATATTCCAAATTGTAAACGGGCAGTCCACACTGTCCGATAGTCCGGTAAGCGGAGCCCAAGCCCGGGTTCCGACGTTTGCCCATGACCCGTCGGCCAAAGTATCCAAATTGTTCCACCTTACTTCCCAATCGGCTCTGTAAAGCGTTTTGGGAGAACCCGGGTAATTTCCGTTCGGATCGTATTGAAGCGAATCGCGTACATTAACATCGGCTGTTGGCGCCCAACCGGAATTTTCTACATCGAGCGCAAGTTCGTCTTTCTGCACATATACTTTTAAGCCGTCGAATGCGGGATTACCATCTTCACTATTTACCAAATTACTTTCGTAAACGGGATAGTAACGGTATTTAACCGTGAATTTTTCACCTTCGGGAAGCGAGCCGGCGGAAGTTCCGCGTATTTTCCCGAAGCCTGGATTCACAAAATATTTTGCCGGATCGACCGGATTATTTCCGGCGTCTAATACTTCTACGCTTTCAACTTGAATGTTTTTATGACTCAAATCCACAAACACCGTATCTTTAGCCACAATCTCGTCAACAACGCCGGTAGAATCGAGAACGTTGTATTTTTCTTCTTCAATAAAATCAATGGAGTACAGTTTATCTTTAACTTCGAGGTCTTCCAATACCTCGATTGAAATTTCACCGGTCGAGTTAACCCAAGGAGCGGGTGTGGGATGACCGTTAATCCCCGCTTCGGCATTTTCCACTCCGGCGCCTAAAGGTCCCGGTGTAACTTGAACCGTATTGGGGTCGAAAGTCAGCTCACCCGTTATCGGGTCTCTTAAAATAACAGCTCTGTTTTCCGAAGGCGGTATCTCATCGGTGCCGCCATCGTAGGCAACAACAGCATAATAATAATTGATGCCGTTAGTAACGGTACTGTCAACAAATTTATGAACCAAACCGGTATTGTCTCCAACGTAATATTTCACAGCTCTACCGGCATATTCAACGGGATGATAACCTTGCAACGAATCAACCAAATCGAATTGAGCGAGCGGTTTTCCGAGGAAAGGATTCCCTCTTCCGTCGGTAATTGTAAATACATCGGAAAATGTATAATCGCGGCTTCTGTAAATTTTATAACCTTGGAAATCTTTTTTACCGCTAAGTGGGTCAACGGATTGTTCTGCGCGTGTATCCCAATACAACGTAACGCGTCCGTCTCCCGGCACCGCTCTTACAATCGGTTTTGCCGGCGGTTGTGCAAAGCGGTAATCGGCTTCCAAAATCCGCGTTGAGGTTTCCGCATTAAGTACCAAGTCATTTAAATCCGTACCGAAAAGAATACACATCGAAAATCTTTGGGTTTCGCCTATATCCAAACTAAGCGGACCCGTACCGAAATTGAATACGTTATCGCCCGGACTGCTAAGCAATTCTTGCGATGCATCTATAGTATCGGCGGACAGCCATTCCCACATCAAAGGATCGTTTCGGGGTACGTTAGGATCGGAATTTGTGTAAACCGCAGCGTGGAAACTGCTAAGACCAATTTGATCCGATTCGGATATATCGCGAAGACCGAAATTTGGTTCCGAACCCGCCCATTTGTATCCAGGCAATCTTTCAACCGAGAGGGGTTCACCTTCATCGTAGTCGCCGTTTCCATCGGTATCGAAATACCATGCTTGCGAAGGCACTCCGTCCCCTTCACCGAAATCGGGACCCGGATAGTTTGGAGATTCCGGACCGATGCCGTCGATGCCGACATCATCTTTATCCGGATTCCAATCCCCGTCTTCATCCCCTTCGAAACGCGGTTTTGGAGCCCCGAAGACTGCTGTATATTTTGCCACATCCGAAATTCCTTGTGTAAGCGGAATACTGACACCATCGATAAAATTACCTGCACTGTTAGCCGGGGTTTCGTCGGCTATACCGTCATCGTCGTTATCAAAATTGTCCGTAGCGTTCGACGGGGATTCGAGGAACTTCCAACCGAAATAACCGGTTTTTCTTCCTCCCATACCAACACCGTCGCCATCCCAAGAATAAACCATATTTCTGGAGCGTTGCGGGAAGTTTGTACCTTGCAAAGAGTTTCCGAACGGATCGATAAAACCGGCAAGGTCATCGCCATAATCTGCCGGACCGCCAACGTGCGGGTCGCCGTGCATTCCGAAATATGATTTTTCAATTTTCTTTTCACTTGCGTTGGTTATTTGATAAACCAGAAACATTATATCTTCTGCAAGAGGATTGTTGAATTGTATAATGCGAACTTCCATATCAAGTCCCAAACCTTTTTTACTTGTATCGCTTGGGAACGGAGTGTACGGAAATTCGGCATTCGTGTAATCGTCTACAACGTAAAAAACTTCTTCATCGGGAGCGGTTGCCTGGTCGCCCAAAAATGCGGGCCACAAATATTTTCCGGCTCCCGGCGAATACCAACGGTCGGGCCAAGAATCCGGTTTTCCGTCGCCGTCGTTATCACCTATATTCAATCTTGCAATTTCATTTTGATTGGGGTCAACATATCCGTCTTTCGGCAACCATCCCCATTTAAGTGTTCCATCGGGTGAATAATCGCCTTGGAAAGTACGGATAAACGAATCGTCGACAATATGCTGCACATTACCCGAATCGTCAATTACTTCGGCTGCTGCAAGCGGTCCAAATTCAAAACCGTAACCCAAACCGTTCCAAACCAAGTCGGCTATATTTCCCAATCTATTCGGTGCGCAAATCGAACCGTAATTAAATACTATTGTTGTTATTGCATTTCCGTTGATAATCGATTCCTTAATTAAACGGGGGTCACCGTTGGTTTTAAAGAATTTCGGAGCGTACATATCACCGAAAATTCTCATCGCATCTTCTTCGGAGAGGGTTTTGAGATTATAATTTCCGTATTCGTCCTTCTCCTGTGCGATTAGAATACCGCTTAAGAATAAAACCAAAATCAAGAATATTATTTTAAACTTCATTGTTTTAATTCCTCACAATTTTTCAATATTATAAACTTAGGGAAAAACCTACTCTTATTTCTCTCGGTCTACTCACTCTTTCAGGCCGTTTCGAATAGTAGCCGTCTATCTCTTCAATGCCGAACAATCCCGGATCACCTCTTTCTATTCTTTTTCTTATGTCGGTAAATTGAAAACTGTTTGCAGTTTCTTCAACCGCCGAGAGCGCCCTTCCGCTGCTCGGGTAAATAACAAGTTCGTTTTGTGTATCGAATAAGTTTTCAATTTGAACAAAAAGTGAATATTTGACGTTGCCGTAAGTAAAGAATTTTTCGAATTTCAAGTCAACATTCCACTGTACCGGTTTTCTGTCGGAGTTTTGTTCGTACGTAATTATATTCGGGATGGTTGAAGGTAAAATCGGCGTGTAAGGAGTTCCGGTTTGAAAATTGCCGATAATTCCCAAAGCCCAATTATCTTGATCGTACAATCCCATACTTAAATTAATAATATGCTGTCTGTCAAAAGCCAACGGCACAAGATAAGTTTCCGATTGTTTGCCGGAAACTTCGCTGAAAAATAATTCATCTGAGGGATAAGTTCTGTTCCCTTCGGCAATCTGGAAAGTGTAATCCAGATTTGCATAGAACATTCCGTCTCTTGAGCGTCTTTGTGTGAAGGAAAGCGTTATTCCCCTTACGTTCGAATAAGCCAAATTAGTTAATACTCTGAACGACCTTCCCGTTTTGGTATAAACCGTTTGGGTATAAATGTAATCGCGAACGTCTTTGTAAAAACCGGTCAAATCGAATTTGAAATTATCGGTCAATTGTTGTTGGAGACCAATTTCATATTGAACCGATTTTTGCAGATTTACATCTGGATTTCCGAATGTGGGACTTGTACCTACATTGGTAACGTAATATTCCGGATTTCTATACAAACTTGCCAAAGAGCCGTTTTGATAGAAATGCCCGTAAGAAAATCTAATTACACCTCTGTCGGTAATGGGGTACGAAATACTGATACGGGGTGAAAGTTGTTGTTTGATTTTAGCCTTAACCAAATTCTTTTGCAGAAATCCGAATTTGGATTCAAGCAATTCATCCGAAAGTCTGGGATTCCAAAACGCTTTCGGGTCGAAATATTCGTATCGCAATCCGACGTTGAGTATTAAAGTTTTTGCCAACTCTATTTTATCTTGAACGTAAACAGCTCCGTCAACCGGATATTTTGTGTACTCGGTAATTAAAGCAGGTGAGGTCGGCTTTCTTCTAATAATGGTTAAAGTCGAATCGTATAACAAATCATCATTGGTCAAATTCCCGAAACTACCGTCGGGATTGAGCTTGCCAATTTCCACGCTGTAACTTTGTGCAAAAATTTCGTGGAAGCGAGCTTCGAACCCGGCTTTTACTTCATGATTGCCAAACAACTGCGCAACCATATCGCCTTTAACCGTGAATGTTTTGGTTTTTCTGAAAAACCTTCTGTTGTCCGTTCCACCGGAAAGAAATCCCGTAGTGCTTACACCACGTCTGTAAAGCCTTGGTAAATACCCCGGATTGTTAACATCTTTGTACAAGTACGCTTTAACTTGATTATAGCCGTAAGATGCTTTTAGAGTGTAAAACATTTTATCGTTAATGGTATGTGTAAGGTCCAAAGTTTGAATCAATCCGTCCGAATACCAAGTCCGTCTTCCGTCGGGATTAAATTTGTAACTTCTGATATAATTTTGCCATTGACCTTTGTTATAAACAGCTTCGTAACGGATTTTAAACAAACTGCTTAAATTGTAACTTATATTTCCTTGAACATTCCAGCTTGTTGAAGGGTTCATCGGTACAATTTTGCCGTCACCGGTGGGAAGTCCGTTACTGTTCGGATCGTACGGATTGAAAAAGTAAGGATCGGTAGGTGAACCTTTCCGTTCATCGCCACTGCTGAAAGCTTCGGGACTTAAATAAGAATCGGTCGGTCTGTAAAGCCTAACTCCGTACAAAGAACCTTTAAAATTTTCGTAAACGGAAGAGACGAAAAGTTTCATTTTTTTATTGGTGAACGGAACCGGACCGCCGAATGTAAGTTCGGAACGTCCTCTGTTTAAGATATCGATGTCGTCAATATTGTCGAACAGATCGGTTCTGTTTGTAAAATAGTCGCCCATATAACCACGCAGGCTGAACGAATATTTATCACCGCCTTCTTTGGTTACATAATTAACTACACCGCTCAAAGCATTTCCGTATTCGGCTGCAAAAGTTCCGCTTGAAACCGAAACTTCCTGGACGGCATTCGTTGCCAAACCAATCGACCTTCTGTTACCGTAAGGATCGTTCAATGAAACACCGTTAAGAGTAAATGAAATTTCATTACCGTAACCGCCGCGTATGTGAATATCGCCACCATCGTCCACAGTAACACCTGCTTGCAATTTGATCACATCCGAAATTTGATCTACCGGTAATTCATCGATGGTTTCGGAAGTAATTGCAACGGTAGGGTTCGTTAAATCCTGGCGTATTAACGGATTACGTTCCCCTTCAACAATTACCGCAGCCATTTCAACCGAACCCGGGTGAAGTTTGAATTCCAACCGTGTGGTAAAATCGACGTTCACCCGTACATTTTTAATTGTTTGTTTTTGGTAACCGACCACCGAAGCGGTGACCGAATATACACCGGGCGGCACATTTAAAATTATAAAGTTTCCTTCCAAATCGGTTGCCGCACCGAACGATGTTCCTTCTACAAATACATTTGCAAAAGGAAGTGGCTCACCGGTTTCGGCATCGATTACCGTACCGGCTATTTTTCCGGTACTGCCGGCATAAACCATTGTGCTGAACAAAAGTAGATTAAATAAGAAAATTAGTTTGTAATGAAGCTTCATTATTTGTTACCTCAATAATTATAGTTGTGGAAAGCTAATAACATCTTGTGGTTCTGTCTATTATGTTGCCAGTAAAAATAGTAGGCTAAATTAACTAAATCAACTGAAAATGAAAAAATAATCGCAGTTATTTATCCTATTTTACCGTTCTGTTTTTCAAACGCAAATCTTTTTGTGCTACAAGACAATTTTGAATTAAAATTCATTAAATTTACGGAAAAAATTTCACGGAGGATATTTTGGCAACTTTGATGGTAAGCGTATCGGGAATAAGAGGGATTGTGGGAGACGGATTGGATCCTCACACTATTGTTAAATATACATCGGCATATGCCGATTTTTGCGGTGAGGGCGATATTGTAATCGGTTCGGACGGCAGAATTTCCGGCAAAATGGTGAAGGAAATAATAGTCGGAACACTATTGGCCAAAGGGAACAACGTAATCGATATAGGTATTTGTCCCACTCCAACCGTTTTATATAATGTAAATAAATTGAAAGCAGCCGGCGGAATTTCCATTTCGGCAAGCCACAACCCGAACGAATGGAACGCACTCAAGTTGTTGAACAACCTTGGTGAATTTATGACGCCCGAACAAAACAGGGAAATGCTTGGCAAATTGGAATCGAGCAATAAAAATTATAAAGCATGGAACGGACTCGGTTCAACGGAATTTTATTCGGAAGGATTGAAAAATCATTTGGAAGACGTGTTGAACTTACCGGTAATCGATGTGAATGCGATT
The DNA here is from genome assembly GCA_026983955.1 of Melioribacteraceae bacterium. Classification (GTDB taxonomy): domain Bacteria; phylum Bacteroidota; class Ignavibacteria; order Ignavibacteriales; family Melioribacteraceae; genus BMS3ABIN04. Next base: position 12,384 of record JALSTB010000176.1, on the reverse strand, counting down.
AGGGACAGAAAATTCAAGGTATTACTGGATTGTGTAAACGGCGCTGGCAGCTACGTTATGCCGGAATTACTCGAACGGCTCGGTTGCGAAGTGATAAAAATTAATTGCGAGAAGACGGGAATATTTCCACGCTTACCCGAACCCGTTCCGGAAAATTTAACGGAAACAATGGAAGCTGTAAAAACACACAAAGCCGATTTGGGAATTGTTGTTGATCCCGATGTTGACCGCTTGGTGCTAATTACCGACGAAGGGAAACCGTTCAGCGAAGAAAACACAATTGTTCAGGCGGTAAGATTTGTATTGGGTAAACAAAAAGGGAATGTTGTTGTTAACATGTCCACCACCCGCGGCGTTGAAGACGTTGCCTCTGAAGCCGGATGCAAAGTGTTCCGTTCGCCGGTTGGCGAAGCAAATGTTGTAAAAAAGATGAAAGAGGTCGATGCCGTAATCGGTGGTGAAGGTAGCGGAGGAGTCATTTACCCGGCTCTGCATTACGGTCGCGATGCTTTGGTTGGAACCGTAATAATTCTGCAGCATTTGGTTGAGTTTGGCGGAACTATCACGAAATTAAAAAACGCCCTGCCCTCGTATGAAATCGTCAAGAAGAAAATCAATATTTCCGGAATCGATCCGGACGAAGTAATAGACAAATTAAAAGAGAAATACCGCAACGCTAAAGTTAACACCGATGACGGATTACGCGTTGATTTTGAAGACCATTGGGTACACTTCCGTAAGTCAAATACCGAGCCCATTATCCGTTGCATCGCCGAAGCAAAAACCAAAGAGGAAGCGGAAAAATATATTGAGAAATATTTTACCGAAGTAAAAGCTCTAATCGAAGGGTGATTATCCGGTTATTTACTTTGCTAAAATGTTGAAGCCGGTGATCAATTCAAATTTACATTAATACTTTATAGCTTTAGTTATAATATTTAGAATTTAATGGTTATAAAAATTACCGTTTATCAAAACATTTGCCTTCGCTTCTTGAAATAATTGAACAGCGCTTTATCGAACGAAGCGGTTGTTTCTATCAAATTATAGTCGATACCGTTACGCAAACATTCACTTTTAATTGTATGAAGAAAATTTTGCATCGTGTCGGCGTACGCTTTTTGAATATGGAACGGTTGTGTTGTCAGCTCCTCGTTGGTTTCCTTGTCGATAAACACGGCATCCTTGCCGAATGCAAAATTAATTTCAACCGGATCCAATATTTGGAAAACAATAATTTCGTTTTTCTTATAATGGAATTTTTTCAATGCGGTTAAAACCTTGTTCACATCGTCGAAGAAGTCGGAAAAAATAATTATCAATCCCCTTTTCTTCACGCTCTCGGTAATTTTATTAAGATTTTCCGCCGTATTGGTCTTACCGCCGGGATTGACCGATGCCAATTCGGTTAATAATTTCCTAAGATAAATGCGACTTGCTTTAGGGGGAATGTAACTTTTAATGCCCTCCGCAAACAGCGTTAATCCCACGGCATCGTGCTGGTTAATCATCAAATAAATCATACTGGCGGCAAGTGTTGCGGCATATTCGAATTTTGTGATTTCAGCCGTGTGCTTGAAATCCATCGAACCGCTTACATCAACAATAACGTGAGCAATCAAATTTGTTTCATCTTCAAATTGCTTTACGAAATATTTTTCACTTTTAGCGTAAACTTTCCAATCCAAGTTTTTAACCGGGTCGCCTTGCATGTACGGGCGGTGCTCGCTGAACTCAACACTGAAACCGTGGTACGGACTTTTATGCAGACCTACCATGAATCCTTCCACAACAGATTTTGCGCGCAGTTCAAGCGACTTTAGCTTAAATACGATTGAGGGATCGAGGAAAGTCCGGTAATCTTTTGTATTAAGAGGCATTACTTGGAATTCTTAAGTTTTTCCATCAAAATTTCCTCGGGTGATTTTCCCAAGTTTGCCAACTCGATTTTTGCATCGTCGGCAAGTTCTCCGTCCGGAAAATTTTCGAGATACAAATTATAAGTTTTTTTCGCCGCTTCCAGATCGCCCAGCTCATTTGCTTCTATGAAGCCCGCCATAAACAATGCACTCGGTGCAACTTTTGCCTTGGGATATTTCTCAAAAATTTTTTTATAGTAATTCACCGCTTCCTTTAACGATTCTTTTTCATCTATATTTTTCAGTACTTTTCCTTGGTACAACTTTGCCAGTTCGAACATTGCATCGGCGGCATGCTCTCCATCCGGGAATTTATCCAATAACGATTTGAATGACGCAGCGGCTTCGGAATATTTTTTTTGTTTAATCAATTCTTTCCCTTCTTTCCACAAACCGGCTTCATTTTTGCCGCTGCAACCGGCTAACATGAAAACCAAGACGAACGAAAGTATAATTTTTACAGAATTTTTCATTTTAACCCTACCGAATTTTTTTCGCATTCATTAATATACAACCAAATTTATATTTTTATAAAACAAAATCCGGTTATACAACAATAAAAGTGATACGGGAAATTGCTATTTTTACAAACGCTTCATTCAAATAGTTTCGGAAAATGCTATGAAAGTAGGACTTGTCCAATATTCACCGGAATGGGAAAATGTTAGGGGAAACATTGCAAAGCTGGAAAATTTATTAACTAAAAACGGCGACGACTTATTAATTTTTCCGGAGATGACGCTAACCGGATTTACAATGCATCCGGGACAATTTGCCGAAGAGATTGACGGCGAAGGTTTTATTTATTTCATAAAAAAATCCGCCGCATTAAAAAAACATATCTTTGCGGGAATAATAGAAAAGGACGACGGCAAATTTTTCAATTCGTTGATCCACTTTGACGATAAAGGATTGATTACCGCGCGGTACAGAAAAATACATCTGTTTTCAATGTCGGGTGAAAACAAATTTTATTCGGCAGGCGCTGATGCGGTGGTTACAAAAACCGGCAAAACGAAAATAGGGCTTTCCATTTGCTACGATTTGCGGTTTCCCGAACTTTACAGGTTTTATGCAAAAGAAAAAACGGAAGTAATTGTCGATATTGCAAATTGGCCTGTACAACGGATTGAACATTGGAAACACCTTCTGAAAGCGCGGGCAATAGAAAACCAGTGTTTTATGATTGGTGTCAACAGGACCGGTACCGATCCGTTCAATAAATATAACGGTTGCAGCGCGGTTTACGATCCGCTGGGAAATGAAATTTTATTAGCCGGCGATGATGAAAAAATTTTTTCCGTTGAACTTGATTTGGAAACGGTTACGAAGGTAAGAACCGAATTACCGTTTTTGAACGATATTAAAATGATTTAACATTGAATTATTTTCATTCAATTCCGAATAATTTTTTAAACTCATCGTTATCCATATTTTTGATGATGTCGTCTTCCTCTTGTTCGGCAACGTTATCTTCGTTTTCCATAACTCTTTTTGCAAAATCTTCACATTTCATTCTTCCGCAGGCGTTAACTTTGGCATATTCGTAAACACTTGCATCGGAGCTAATTACGGTTATTAATTTCGGGTTTTTGTGCCGGTCGATTTCCTCTTTAATCAAAATGTCCGCCGGGCGGTTTTCGGAATAAATGATTTTCAAATTTGCTGTACGTATCGCATCTTTCGGGTAACCGTCGAAATGCAAACTGACCGAAACTTTTTTGCGGGAGAAATATCGGTCGAGCATAAAAGCAAGCTTTTCCCGTGCACGTTGACCGTCTTGTTTTTGCAAAGCAAACAGCTCTTTGATTTTCCCGATCAAATTGTTTCCATCGATGATGTAATGCTGCATAGCTTATCTTCCCGTGTACAATCCTTTGGTTTTTGTAACCTTAATATCTCTCAGTTCCGGAGCTTTCATACGGATTTCGAACCGGTAACCGCGGTATCGGCCGAGCGGCCGCCAAGTAAAATTCATTTCCCAGCAATGCAAATCGCGGTAAATCGTTACTTGCGGTGCGGCAATTTCCTCTTTTTGAAAATCATAATTTCCACTGACCGTAAACTTCCAGTTTTTTGTAAGATTAAATCCCAAATTCACTCCCAAATTTGAATTAATTCTTGCCGCATCGGGTGTGGTTTTAAACAAATTAAAATTATAAGTTAAACTTAAATTCCATGGAATGGAAAAATCGGCTTCCGGTTCATCGTAAACCGAAATGTAATCGGATTTTTTAAAAGCAGTAAACTCTCCGGGTGTTTGTTTTTTCCCTGTTCTTTTCTCACCGGAAATTTTATCGCCCGAAATTGAAGCCGAAACTGAAAGGCTTAAATTCGTCAACCGGAATAACCCTTTGCCAACGTTAGCCAAATAGGTGTTTGTTTTTTTACCGTTTTTGTAATCATAAAAAGTATAAGATGAAGAACCATTAAAACTTAAAAATTTACCAATTTGAGTTCTGTAACTTAATCTTAAATCGGAAAGCTTCAGACTGTCGGCAGCAAAATTATATCCCGAAGCGATGTCCAAATTCAGCAAAGTAATTTTCTTCGCTTGAGATGTGGTGTCCGTGGGATCTTTTGTGGTTTTGATTTCGAAAATGTTACCGATTGAAAAGCTGATTTGCTGGCGTTCACCGGCGTTTACACCTCCGAAAATTTCTTTTGCGTACGGGTCGTATCTTTCCACAGAACCGTTTGCGCGTTTTAATTCTTTGTAATATCCCCATGCACCCGAGGAAAAATCGGGTCGGTAGTTATAGGAAATTCGCGGTGATAGAGTATGCCGGAACGCTTGAACCCCAAACATACCCGGTTGGAAAATTCCGTACAATTTTGTGGATGCACCAACTGAAAAATCGAAAGTCCGTATTATGCCTATTTTTTTTATATCGTGCACGATTACCGTATCTTCACCGGTAAGTTGATTTACTTCGTAAAGTCTGGGTGGTGCACCCGGTGAATTCTGCTGGATAACAACCGCATCTTTCTCTATTTGTTTATTATACCACTTTTCCTGGTAACTAAATTTCGGTGAAATACTGAAATATCCTATTTTGGGCGAAGCGCTTACTGCAAAATTATGTTGAATACCACCTCTTATTTCCAAATTCCCGTTTTGTTTCTTTCTAATGTTTTTAAATTTTCCCGTGTAATTGTAACCGATATATTCGTACCATTTCATATCTTTTGATTGCACGCCGTTTTCCCTGAACGGGTATGATAAAATTTTATTAAAAGTGATTTCCGGTAGAGTTTCCGTTATATTACCGCTTTCCAAATTTTGTATTCTTGAATAATTTATAGTTAAACTGTTTCCGGATTCATCCCACCTTTTGCTGAATGTAGCATTTGAGATAATATCTTTCCTTAACAAGTCGTTTAACGAAACACTGTTGTTTGCAATATAGCTTGACGATTGAAATTGTAAATTTACATCCAAACGGGTAGTGGGCGTAAAAGTTTGATTGTGGAAGAGTGAAATATTCCAATCGAGCGATTCTTTTCTATCGGGATCACCTTCTTCCCCAACAATAATTTTGGAAAATCCACCGTTAATATTTCCGTTGAATTCATAACGCTTTGCATAACGGAAACGGGAACGTAATCCGTATCCGCCTTTCAAATAATAATCGCCCGTTAAGGTAAAATCCATATAATCGCTTATCGCAAAAAAGTAACCGAAATTTCTGAAATATTGCCCGCGTGCCGGATCGGCGCCGTAACGCGGAATAATAATACCCGATCTTCGCCCCGTTTCATTGGGGAAAACCGCAAACGGCAAAGGAACCGGCAGCGGAACTCCGCCGATGTACATAAAAATCCATTTGGCAATTATTTTATCTTTTTGTATTACCTTCATTTCTTTTGCTTTGAAATAAGTATGAGGCGGTTCTGCATCGCATGTGGTATAAATTCCGTTCTTTATGAAATAAGTATTTTTGTCCACTTTTTTAACAGCTTCACCTTTGTATTTTGCGGTTTCCTGCTCCTGCTTGGCTTGGGAAATGAACCCCCGTTGAGTTTTGTAATTGTAACTTAACTTCACACCCTCATATTTTTCCGAACCTTCAATCATCACGGGAGTTTCAACAATCCGGGTTCCGGCAGTGTCAACTTCTTTTTTTATTCCTTCGGCATGTAAAGTATTTTTATCGAAATCAACTGTAATTTTCCCGCTTTTCAAATCTGTGTTTTTATATTTGATTTCCCCCGAACCGAAAATAAACATTCTTTTGGATTTTAAGTCGAAAATGAGCGAATCGGCTGCATTACTGAAAATTACAGCATCGATATCATACTTGCCTTTTTTTGTTGTATCGGCTGGGATTACGTGGCTTGGCTTAACCTTCTTTGACACCGTGTCCGTTTGAGCATTCAAAGGTTTAATAACAAATAATAATAATATAATTAATAAAACTTTTAATTCTTTCATACAACAACAAATCGAATTTAGTACTTGTAAAACACGAGTGCAGCTGCGCCTTTCACTCCGGCTTCATTTTTCAACTTCGAATGTTTAACGTTGATTCTGCCCTTCAACGGGGTTAATACCCTTTCCAAAATCGTATCTTCCACGGAATCGAATAGCAACTTTCCAAAGCCGGCAACTCCCCCGCCAATGATGACCGTGGGAATATCCAAAACATTAATTGCGGAAACCAATCCGCAGCCAAGATAGAAACCCAATTCCTTGATTTTATTTATTGCATATCCGTCATTCAGTAAAGCAGCCTCGTGAATTGTTTTGGGTGTGAGGTTCGAAAAATCGTTATCGATAATTTTCCAGATAACGGAATCTTTTTCTTGCTTCAATTCTTCCTTAACATCTTCAATAATATAATTGTTGCCCAAATAAGCTTCCACACATCCTTTGGAGCCGCATTTACATTGCTTGCCGTTATAATCAATTGAAATATGGCCTATTTCACCGGCACCGCCTCCATCGCCCCGGAAAAGTTTCCGTTTTAAAATTACACCGCCGCCTACACCGGTACCCAGCGTAATCATTATGAAACTGTCGAATTTATCACCGTGTCCGAATATCAATTCACCGATTGCCGCTGTGTTTGCGTCGTTTTCCACAAAGACTTTTTTCTCCAGCTGGTTTTGCAAAATTTTTCCGAGATGCACTCTTCCCCAACCCGGAAAGTTCGGCGGATATTCCACGGTTCCTTTTTTCAAAGAAATTGTGCCCGGTGCACCGATTCCTATCCCTTCGATTTTTTTTCTGTTTCCTTTTAAAACCGTTTGTACACCTTTCTTAATTTCCTTGATTACTCCTTTAGGTCCTTTTTCCGCATTTGTGGGCAACGTGAGTTTTTTCAAAATTTTTCCTTCGGAGTTTACCAGTCCGAATTTAATCGACGTTCCACCCAAATCCACACCGATTACGTATTTCATTTATTCAACCTTTTATTTGTAAGTGTAATCTACTATCGTTAATTCGCCGGGATAAGTTATATTTCCAACCGGGGTATCGAGTACGGGTCTGGCAACAAGTTTGATATGCGAAGTTGCACCTTTACCGCCGCCAAGTTTTAAGGCAAGATTAACAAGGCTTTCCAAATTAGAATTGGAAAAGAATTCCATAAGATTCATCCCGATGTTCAGTGGAATTACGGAAGTTTTATTTCCACCGGGGACAATTACGGGACTTGAAATATTTCCCGAGATTGTTTCCTTGTCGTCAATAAATAATTTCCATGGGAACGAGACAATTTTAATATCGGTGGAAGTGGTACCGATGGATTCCGCATTGGGATTTTTTGCCAGAACATTCAATGTAAAACTTACGGGCAAATTTCCTTGCGCCACTTGCGAAGTTAATTTCACCAAATCGAGCGGATTAAAATCCGACAGTTGGGATTTCCCGTTTACCGCTATTCCGCTGATTTTAAAATTGTTAACGGAATCGAGTTTGAATTTAAGTTTGGACAAATTCATAATTGATTTGTACATTCCGCAACCGCCAAATATTAAGGCGGTCAACAAAAGGGATACAATAATTTTCCTTTTCATATTTGTGAATCCTTAATTTTTTGAATTATAATATCGGCAATTTTAAGTGCTCTCAGACCGTCTTTCCCGCTAACAACCGGTTCCAAATCGTCCAGAACAGTGTTAATAAACAGTTCAAGTTCGTATTTGAGAGCGTTAACTTCTTTCTGTTCGGGTTGTTCATACACCACCGCCTTTTTCTTCTCTCCCACTCCAATTACACCAAATGAGAGAAAATGCTCAACGTTAATATCATCCGGGGAAATTAATCTGTACACTTCCGATACTCCGGTAATAAAATCCAATGCAAAATAAGTGTTCCTTTGAAACATTCGCATCTTTCTCATTTTCTTTTGTGAAATACGGCTGGCCGTTACGTTTGCCACTGCTCCGTTTTCAAATTCAATTCTTGCATTTGCAATATCGATATTGTCGGAAACAACGGCAACGCCCGAAGCACGGATATCTTTTACTTTACTTTTAATTAAACTTAAAATAATATCTATGTCGTGAATCATTAAATCCAATACAACGGCAACATCGGTTCCGCGCGGATTGAATTGAGCAAGTCTGTCGGTTTGAATGAACATCGGATTCAAATGATATTTCTCGAGTGAAAGCAAAGCGGGATTGAAACGTTCCACATGTCCGACTTGCAATTTCAAATTTTTCTCTTCTGCAATTCTAACCAGCTCCCCGGCTTCATCAATCCGGGTGGTTATCGGTTTTTCTATAAAAACATGCTTCCCGGCTTCAAGGGCTTTTTTGGCAATCTCGTAATGCGAACTTGTTGTAGTAACTACCGATACCGCTTCGGCATTATCGAGTAAATCATCAAGAGAATTAAAAACCGGCACTTCAAATTCAGCTCCCACACTTCTGGCGGTTTCACTGTTCTTATCGTACACTCCTATTAAATCGCTTCTTAAAATACTTTTGAAGAATTTGGTATGAAGCTTTCCCAAATGTCCGGTTCCTATTACCCCGATTTTCAATTTTCTCATTTACACCGCCTGAAATTTAATGCGCCATTTTTTAGGAGCTTATTTTAAAATAATTAAATATATCTTTCAGGAAACTTACCAAAATTTATTGTTTTTAGCATTCCGTAAGCGTAAATTAACATACGGGGGCTACCCGGAAAATTTTGATTGGGAATTGAAGTGCTTGCTTTTAGCCCTCGGGTTTTACACTAATATTAACCGGTTGTTAAAATAATATCGCCTCCGGTTGTTTTTGCGATGAGAGGATTGCCGGATTTGCCCACCGTAGCTCTAAATGAAAATCTTGAATTTTGCACATTTTTTAAATTTTCCAAACCTACCCGGATTTCTCCACCGATGGTTTTAAAATTTATATCGGCAGAAAAATTACCGGGAACTGAAATTTTAATATCTCCTCCGCTCGTGTAGAGTTCAATTCCTTTGTTTTCGCCAACGTAATCCACCGAAATATCGCCGCCCGCAGTGCTTGAATTTATTTTCCCCGTTACATCTTTCAATCCGATATCGCCACCTGAGGTTTTAGCAATTATATCGCCCCGTACCGATGTACAATTAATATCACCGCCGGCCGTTTTTAAGGATACTTCACCTTCTATATCATTTATCCGGATATCTCCCCCCGAAGTTTTTGCATTTACCGTGCCACGAACGGTTTCGATTTCAATATCGCCGCCGGCTGTCGCAATTTGCAAATCAAAATTTTTGGGGATCAAAACTTCATAACGCAATTCAACAGAAGAAAACCAACCGAACAATGATTTGACGTGTTTTTCCCCGGTAACCTTCACGTAGTCAGTATCGTTTTCAAAAGAAAATGTAAAGTTCTTTTTTGCTTCGGAGTTACCGGTTATTTTAACTTTTACCTTATTTTCCTCCCAAGAATTGACGGTTACATCACCGCCTTCGGTTTCAAGAAGAAATTTCCCCCCTTCCGTTACATTAAATTCTTTTTGTTTAATTAATCCCAATACGCCGGCTGCAGTGTTTTGCGGAATCATAAATCCGCAGAGTGACAAAACAATAAAAACCGTTAATGCACTTAATGTGCGATTTACATCCCTCATTTTACCTCCTTTATTGTTACAAGAATTTAGACTTATCAAAACGGAGAAAGTTGCATTGAAAAAATTATGACAATTATTCAAAAGAAAATGTTAATTTTATAAAAAAATTTTTCAGGAAAAATGAATTATTTGTTGGTTGGAATCGGCGCCGGAATAGGCGGTTCGTTAAGGTATTGGTTATCTGCCGTTGTTTACAAGATTCTCCCTACCTATTTTCCGTTCGGAACTTTAGCCGTAAACGTTATAGGCAGTTTTATTCTAGGAATTTTAATTTTCGGCTTGGACGAAAAGGAATTATTAAGTCCGACCCTCAAACTTCTTCTTGCCATCGGATTTTGCGGTGGATTTACAACCTTTTCAACATTCTCTTTTGAAACAATCAACTTATTAAGGGATTCGGAATTTTTATTTGCCGGATTAAATATTATTTTAAATGTTGTTCTTACGATGATTGGTGTTTATTTAGCATATTTGATGGTAAAATAAAACTATGGGAATAAAAGGCGAAGCAAAATTATTAAGAATATTTCTCGGTGAAACCGACAAAATCGGTTCCGTGAATGTTTATGAAAAAATCGTAATGGAAGCCCGGCAACAAAATCTTGCCGGCGCCACGGTTTACCGCGGTATAATGGGCTACGGAAGAAACAGCCGTATTCATACCACCAAATTTTTACGCCTTTCGGAAGATTTGCCGCTTGTCATCGAAATTGTTGACGAAGCGGAAAAAATCGAAAATTTCATTCCTACAATCGAAGAAATTTTGGACAAGGCAAATTCCGGCGCACTGGTGACTGTGGAAAAAGCCGAAATAATTAAATACTCTACTTCGAGAAAATAAATGGGAATTTACCGGAAGAAAATATCCGTTTTGCTAACCATATTTGTTTTTTTTTCAGGAACCCTTACCGCTCAAACCGGCTACGGTTTCGATGCTTTTATTGAGGATGCCGGAAATATTATTGCCAAGCCGTTCAATTGGGATTCTCAAGATTTACTGACTTTTGGCGGCGTTGTTGCAGCAACAACCGTTTCCATATTTGCCGACCGTTCTATAAAAAACTTTGCCAATGAAAACGGGCAATATAAAGATTCTTTTCCGTTCAAGCTCGGTAAGTTTTACGGTGAAGTTTACCCCGCAGCCATTTTAACCGGGGGAAGTTATTTGGGCGGTTTATTATTTAAAAGTAACAAACTAAAAAAAATAGGATTTGAACTGTTTGAAACTTTATTTTTTGCAGGTACCGTTACAACCGTGTTAAAATATTCCTTTGGCAGGGAACGGCCAACAGTTGCGAACGATCCGTACAACTTTGCACCTTTTTCATTCAAGGGTTTCGATTTCCGTTCGTTCAGTTCTGGCCACGCCGCCGTTGCGTTTTCACTTTCAACAGTGTTAGCTGAAAATGTAAACAACAACTATTTGAAAGTGCTGATTTACATTCCCGCAATTCTTACGGCAACATCGAGGGTTTATCAAAATTATCACTGGACGTCCGATGTAATTGCCGGAAGTGCCATTGGTTACTTTATTGGTAAGTTCGTTACTTCTTTACATTCAGGTGGTAAGAATAGACAAGTGTCTATGTTTATCTCACCGGAAGGGATAATTTTTTCCTACCGTTTTTAAGAATTAAATTTTCAGCATCCGTTGTTTATTGTGTCTTGAGATTCCCGCTTTCGCAGTAATGACTATGGTCGTAAACCGGTTGATTTTAGATCCCGAATCAAGTTCGGGATGAAGGCACGAAGCAGGATGACATTGCAAACAACCCGTCATGCTGAACTTGTTTCAGCATCTGATTATGCTTTTTATTGACCTGGTGGCGAGGTCCACACCTCGCCATACTCTTCTAATTTTTATATAAATAAATGCAACATCGTCGAGGAATGGTCATAGACGGCAATTATAATCCGTTCCTTTCAGATCCCGAATCAAGTTCGGGATGACGGTACGAACCGGAATGACATTGCAAACAACCCGTCATGCTGAACTTGTTTCAGCATCTGATTATGCTTTTTAGTGTCCTGGTGGCGAGGTCCATACCTAGCCATACTCTTTTAATTTTTATATAAATAAATGCAACATCGTCGAGGAATGGTCATAGACGGCAATTATAATCCGTTCCTTTCAGATCCCGAATCAAGTTCGGGATGACAGTACGAAGCAGGATGACATTGCAAACAACCCGGCATGCTGAACTTGTTTCAGCATCTATTGTTTCTTTTCAGATTCGTGCATTCGTGGCAAAATAGAAAAGCCCGGAATTCCCTACACTCCGGGCTCTATAATTTATAAACGTAATTACCTGCTACTTCATCAAAATCATTTTCTTTACTGCGCTGTATTTCCTCGAAGTTAATTTGTAAAAATATATCCCGCTCGGAAGTTCACCC
>JALSTB010000175.1 GCA_026983955.1 Melioribacteraceae bacterium | reverse complement strand
ACCGTTTCCAAAAAAGCCGGTAAATACCGGAATAATTAAATTTCAAAACCGACAAGGTTATCCGTCAATAATTTCCGGTAATAAACGAGTTTTCTTCTTTATAAATTCAATTAAAGAATTTTTCGTACACGGAACCGGGAAGTTTTTCGTAAGGAATTTCCACTTCGATAATTCCCATTGAATACGGGGCAATTTCATATTGGTTGAATATTATCGACAATCCTTTTTTGGTAATTTTAAAATTGTTATTAAACCGGTAAGAAGAATCAAAGCTTTCCCATAATCCGGCGTTTTCAAGCGGTTCGTTCTCCTTTAATTTGAACTTCTTACGTAATTCGTTTTTTATCCCTGCTATTATCATTTCTGTTTCGCGAGGGTTAAAAGGGTTGTCAATCAATTCAGGTTTACCGTTCACAAATTTGAAATTATAGTAAACAACCGTTTCATTTCCATGAGCGCCACCGGTGTATTCATATTTATCATATTTTATGGAAATAACAGGTTGGCAAAAACATTCCAACGCTACTTCAAAATTGTATCTCCACGAAATGAAAACGTCAGGTATATCATTAATAAATTCCAAATATTCTTTCTTCAGCAACTTGTAAAGTTCGTCAAAATTATCGGGATTTTCATCATCCGGAAAATCTTCCAATATTTTGTTTTTGATAAATTCGTTAATCCGTCCGGCTTCTGCATTTTCCGAAACAATCGAATCGTAAACAACCGAAAACTCCATGCATCTTCCGGTATCACAATTTCCATAAGACTTTTTAAAACTTTTCCTTACCGCCGAAATTTTGATGTCATTATTGCCACACGAGGAAAGGGAAAAAATCAAAAAAACTAACAACAACTTTCTCATTTTATTTTTCATCCTGCTCGATATTCCCAATTAAAATCCGTTGTCCAACTCTTTATATTTCTTCTTTCCGGGAACAATCCGTATGTTATTGTAAAATTATAATTTATAAATTAAAATTAATTTTATTAAGAATCTAAAGTTTTCTTATTGCCCGCTAATCACATTTTGTTATCCGGAATTATAAAAAGTGAGTAAGCCGTTGCTGGGATTATCACACTAATGCCGTTGCGTTCCATGGGAATTTTGGCTCCCGTTTGTAGATTAACCAGATAATCAACATCGATAAATGAAGGCAAAACAAATTCCGCTTTTTGTGGTTTGTTGCTCTTGTTTAACACAACAATTATTCTTTCGTTCATATCCGACCGCATAAAAGCGTAAATATTTTGGTTCGCGGCAAGCGTATAAAAATCCCCGTAATTCAGAGCAGGGTGTTTTCTTCTTAGCTTAATTATTTTGCGTACTTCCCGCAAGGTATTTTTTTCGTACTCTGTGAGTTGTCCGTCAAACCGCATCATTCTTCTGTTATCCGGATCCGATGCACCGGTCATCCCGAATTCGCTTCCGTAATAAACAACTGGAATTCCCGGGATGGTATTCATGTATGCCATGTACAAAATCAGTTTTTTGTAGTTCGCAGGATTATCTACTTTAGGAGGATTATTCCATCCTTCTTCTATCGCACTCCACTGACTAACATCCAAATCACCGTCGGCATAAGCCATAAACCGGTTTTTATCGTGACTGTCCATTATATTTCCCATCAAGTTGTTGTAACCGTAAACCCTGAAAGATTTGTGAATTTCCTTATCCAAAGTTTCGAATGACATACCGGGTTTAATAAAGACGGGAAGCGCCACATCGTAAAGGTTAAAATTAAATTGTGCATCGAGCTGACCGTTATTGACATAGGAACTTATTAATTCGTAACTTCCGAAGGTTTCACCGATTTGATAAACTTTAGTATGGGTAGGAATTTCAATTTGCTCGGTTATTTTTTTATTGAGCACTCTCCAAAATTTATTCGGAACATGTTTAACGGCGTCGTGGCGGAACCCGTCTGCCCCCGTTGTTTTCAGCCACCAGACGGCATTACTTGTCATTGTATCCAAAGCTTCTTGCGAACCCAAATAATCGAACGAAGGCAAATACGGTTCGAACCAAGTGGTTAATCTGAATTCGTCCCAGAACCGTATGTTCAGCCGTCCGTCGGGAAGTTTAAGTTTGCCGAACCAATTCCTGTGTTTTTTGAAAAACGGATGTTTTTTATGTACGTGATTCGATACGAAATCGAGCAGAACTTTCAAACCGTGTGCATGAGCCGTGTTCACCAATTCCTTTACTTTTTCAAGTGTACCGAATTTCTCTTCAACTCTGGTTGAGCTAATTGGCCAATAACCGTGATAACCGCTAAACCACCGGTGCGGCGGCGGATATTCGCGGTATGCTTCATTGGGATTATCGTAAACAGGTGAAATCCACAGCGTATTGATACCAAGTGAATCGAAATACCCTTCCTCAATCTTTTGTATAATTCCTTCAAGGTCGCCGCCCATGTAGTTGGCTTTCGGTAAAAGTGAATCGTGTTGAACGGGATTGTTTATCGTTGTGTCCCCGTCATAAAACCGGTCGATCATAAGTGAATAAATAATGCCGCTTTGCCAATCGAATTTCTTTCCGTCCGCCGGTTTTCCGTCAAATAACTTTACCGTTTGAATATTCGTAACTTTCCCCTTTTTCGAAACTGCAATGCGGAAAGTATTTTCACCGTTCAGTTCATCCAAACCTATACTTATTTGAATCTCATTTTTTTTCAATTTTAAATTTCTTTTGGGGAAACCGGAATTATTTAAAATAGCAAAAACCTCTTCTGGATAAAGGGTGTAGTCCAATCCCTTTGTTTCATAAATAAATTTCATGAATAAAGTATCGTTGTGAACTTTATAACCGCCAACGTGCAGAAACGTTTTTACCGTATCGGGATCCTGAATGGTAATTACCGAATTAAAGTCACCGAACCCGTTCGGAACTTTGTCGGGATTTAAGGGATCGACTATTTCTTTTCCGTCTGCAAAAAATTTATATTGATACGTCCCCGGTTCAAGCGCAACTTCAACGTCGTAAACCCCGTCGTTGTTTTCGTCTTTCATAAAAAGTTGGTAGCGGTTCCATCCGTTGAAACTACCGAAAAGCGTTAATACCGAGTAATTTGTATCCGGTTTAAATTCAAATTTATAGTATTTTTCTTTTTTAACTATTAACGGTATTAAGTAAGTTTTTCCCGATAAATTAAATTCCGCCACAGTCATTCCTTCAAAACTGGAACCGGGTGTGAACTTAACATAATTATTGGTTTTGTCGAATATTATTTTCACCTCATTGCTTGGAAGAAATGTCAAATCGTAATTTTTTGAATAGAACAAATCTTCAACAAAAACCGAATCCGTTTTACCTGCTTTCAGATTTACCGGTTGAATTATATCTGTTATTTGTTGGGCACCGAGCTTAATTCCAACAAACCAAATCAGCAAAAGAATAGTAATTTTATTTTTCATTCCGTCTTATCTGTATGTTTGTGTCATATCTTCCGGAGTTACCAATATAAAATCGGCCAGTCCTTTGTTTTCGTCGTCAAGTGAATCGATGTTTTCTTGTTGCACCGAGGAAATCACAAGAATTTTCAGATCAGGTCTCCTTTGTTTGATGTACCAAACTATTCCTTCGTGATAATCGGAATGTTTTGAACCGTCGTAATGAATAAACTTTTTACCGTCTTCAAAATTTTGAAGAATAAAATGCGCCATGGTTGCATCTTTAATTGCCTGGGCTTCGGCAATATGTGCCATGCCGTGGTTTTTCATCATTTGTTTCATTTCTTGCATTGCTTTTTCGTTTGCTTTTTGAAGCGAATCTTTGCCGGCTTGAACCATCCCTTTCGGTGTATGCATCGATTTGGGGTTGGGCATTTCTTTTTTAACGGTTCCACCGTGTTTTGCCCCGTGTGAATTTCCGCCCCCTATCATTTCGTTCAATTCTTTGTACACTCTAAGACCAGCATCGAATTTAACCGGCAGCGGGGCAATAAATTTTTTCGATTCAGCATCCAATGTATCCAAAAAAGACAACCCTTTTTTGGCAACGCTCGATGCATAACGGCGAGGAATATTTGTTGCGACAAAACGCAAATTGTGTTTCCTTGCAAATTCAAGAATCGGTTTGTAATCGGTTTCGTAATTATTCCACAACCTCATTTCTTTCTCGAATGATTTTTGTGAAATGAATCCGTTGAAATATTCATCGATTAAAAGCTGCCCGTCGGCTTCGAACATTTCCATTCCTACAACCACGTTGTTTGAATCTTGTTTATACAATGCCTTTAGCAAGCGGAACTCGAGCCAGTGCCCTACCGGGTCGGTATGTTGTTCACCGAAAAATATAATATCGTAATCTTTTGAAGCTTTAACAATTGAATTAAAATCGGTTTTTGTGCCGTCCCCCTTAAAAAATTGATATGAAGCCATATGCGAATTGATAAACGCAATGCTTAAAATAGATATAATAATAGTTGATATTATTTTGGTTTTTGTTGTCATGTTATTGGCTTTCATTTCCGTTCCTTTTAATTTGTAATACGATTAATAAAAATTACTAAATTTATGTTAGAAAATTGCAAAAGAGTATTTAATTTTCTGCTCTGTTTATAAATTAATTTTGACGGAAGATGAATGGAAAAGTTCGTAAGTAAAATATTGGTATTGTTTTTCTTAAATTCGGTGTTATTTGCTCAAATTAACATAGAAAAACATCGTAAAACGGGAATGGACTTGGGATTCTCCGGTCTGGCAAACATCAGTATTTCAGCCAAAACGGGAAACAAGGATATTCAAGAAATAGATTTGGAGGGCCGGATAGATTATCAAGGCGAAATGTTTTATACCTTTGCCGTTGCACAAGGTGAATACGGCTGGCAAGGTGGAAAGGAGTTTTCCAACCAGGCTTTGTTGCACTTGCGTTATGTTCACGGTTTGTTCAACCGGATAAAATTGGAGATTTTCACCCAAATGGATTATAATAAAGCGCGCTTGCTACTCTTCCGAAGTTTGGCCGGAGCCGGTTTAAGATTTAATTTGATCAAATCAAAAACGTCTTCGCTCAGTTTCGGAATTGCCGGAATGGCGGAACATGAAAAATACGATTTACCCGTAACTGCCGTTCACCCCGTTACAACTTCGGTTTTCAGAATAAGCAATTACCTGGCTTACCGGCTGAAATTAAACGGAACAGCATCTTTAGCTTCGGTAATTTATTATCAACCGAAGGCCGGTGAATTCAAGGACTCCAGAATTTTGAGCGAAAACAGTTTGCGCGTGAAAATTTCGAAACGCGTTTCCCTCTCGGCTGAATTTAATTTGAGGTACGATAGAAAACCACCCGACGGGAAAAAGGCGCTCGATACAAAAACAAAATTCGGTTTTTCCGTGAGTTTTTAAGAGGTTTAAAACAAACTCTTTAGCATTGCAAGATATTTTTGCTGGGTTTCCATGGGTGGAATTTCCGAATTTCTCGCAATTTTAATCCCGGAATCGATTTTATTAAACAAAATATCGCATGCATCAAACATATTAATTTCGGGCATACCCGAATCACGCAAGTAATGAATCAATTTCAAAGTACGGAATCCGTCGAACCACAATTTTTTTTGTACATTTATTTGATTCCGGTTGCCTGAATTCACCAATATTTTTTCCCAATCCGCTTCAAAACCGTTCGATTTCAGAAAATTGACCAACCGTTCGTCTGTTTTTCCAGCTCTTTTAAGATAATCGCCGGCACTTAAAACTTCGGGGGAATTAAAAATTTCCAGCCAATTTTTTAATATTTCAAACGATTCAGGGTTATATAACAAATATTCGTTTCTCGCACGGGATAAAAACCTACTTACTCTTTTGCCAGTTCCGAAAGGCACACGCCAGGATTTGCGAGACGACGGATATACTTTTGTGGAATTTATTCTGCCAATTTGCGTCACTTTTGCCAATTTTTCCATAAAATAAAAATCTTCCCCCGCTTTTTTCCTGTTCATTCCGCCGGTTTTCACATAATTTTCATAATCTACCGTTATCGTTGAACCGATTGTGTGAAAAGCATAAGGCGAATTTGCATATTTCAATCCCAAAACATAATATCTCAAAAAAATTTCATAGTTAATTATTGCTCTAAATTGTTGCTTGTCTTCCGGAATTTGGTGTTCAAACTCAACGTAAGCCGCAGAAAGTTTTTCTTCGTTATAACTTCGAACTATTCCGGTAAAATAATTCGATTCAACCAGGCAGTCGGCATCCAAGCATGCCAAAATTTTCTTGTTTGCAGAAGAATAATCGAATAAAGTAAGCGCGGTATCCATACCGATTTTTCTTGCCAATCCAACTCCGGCAAATTTTTCCGGCAATCCATTGCCCGGCGAACTGGCATCGATAAATCCCAAATCGAATGTATTAATCTTTCCAGCTTCATCCTTCAAATATTCCATCAGATTTTTGTTCTCACTCCTGATATTTTCATCCGCACTTTCCGGATTATTTACAACAAACAAAACAAGTGTTTTTGACGTATTTTCATTGTTTTTTAAAGATTTTAACAGTTTTTTACCGCTTTTAAGCTCGGCAATTGCCGGAACAACAACTATAAGCTCATAAACACTTGGGTGATTTGTTTCGGGTTCCCGTATAAATCCCGCATTACGTTTGAGGTATTTTTTAACATTCCAAGGTAAATTTACTGCGGGTGTATTTATTTTGTGACTCATCTCACTTTGGGAAAATCATTTTGAGACATTTAATTATTTTACAATTACTATAATATTATTTTATAGCGAATTTTTGCCTGCATAACGGATTTTTTAAGCTGTTTTACTTTCCGGTAAACCTGTAAAATCAAACAAATACTTCGGCACAAAAGTTGTTTTAAGTGATTCAAATCACAATTTAACAAAAGAAAATGTGCCGAGCTGATAAAATTTTTCATAATAAAATAATAAACTGAACGGCAAATATATCGATAATCCAATAGTTAGTACTAAAATTTAAGAGAATTCCATGCAAAATCAATTGAACTTAGCGTTAAAAAGCAATCATCTTTTTCGTAATGCCGATCTTTCCGAGCATAACTTAAAAGATTTGAAAATCTCATTGAAAACCTTCAGAG